>NZ_JAALDX010000014.1 GCF_014145095.1 Dietzia sp. SLG310A2-38A2
GCCGGGTCGGCGAGCGCCTGCACGATCCCGAGAGCCTCGGGGTCCGCCCGCAGCGCCGGGTCGGCCAGGCCCTCCTGCACCCCGCGGGCGAGGCTGCCGTCTGCGCCCGCCTGCTCCAGCTCGCTGGTGATGGAGCCCCCGACCCGGCTGAACAGGATCGACAGGAACACGGCCACCCCTGCGGTGCCGCCGAGCTGGCGGAAGAACGTCGCGGACGCGGTGGCCACGCCGATCTCGCGCGGACTCACGGCGTTCTGCACGATGAGTGTGAGCGGCTGCATGCAGTTGCCCAGGCCGATTCCCAGCACCAGCATGTAGGCCATCACCAGGGTCAGCGAGGTGTCGGCGTCGATGGTCCACAGCAGGAACAACCCGACGGCCGAGATGGCGGTGCCGAGGATCGGGAACTCGCGGACCCGGCCGGTCTTGGAGATGAGCTGGCCCGACACGATCGAGGCGCCCATCATGCCCGCCACCAGCGGCAGCATCATGAGGCCGGATTCCATGGGATCGGCTCCGTGCACGATCTGCATGTACAGCGGCAGGGTCATCATCCCGCCGAACATGGCCATTCCCACGATCACCCCGCCGGCGGTGACGATCGCGAAGGTGCGGTCGCGGAACAGACGCAGTGGGATGAGAGCCTGGTCGCCGGCCCGCGCTTCGACGATGAGGAACAGGCCGATCCCGCCCAGGCCCACGACGTAGCAGGCCAGTGCGGCCGGTGAGCCCCAGCCCCAGGTGTTGCCCTGCTCGGCCACCAGCAGGAGCGGGACCAGTCCGACGACGATGGTGGCCGCGCCCGCCCAGTCCACCCGGTGATCAACGCGGACGTTCTTGACGTTGAGGGTGATCATCACCAGGGTCAGCGCGATGGCGCCGATAGGAACGTTGATGAGGAAGATCCAGCGCCAGCCGTCGATGCCGAAGATCGTCTCCACGCCGGCGAAGAAGCCGCCGACGACCGGGCCGATGACCGAGGACGAGGCGAACACCGCGAGCATGTAGCCCTGGTACTTGGCACGGTCGCGCGGCGGGATGATGTCACCGATGATCGCCAAGGAGAGCGACATCAAGGCGCCGGCGCCCAGGCCCTGGATCCCGCGGTACAGCGCGAGCGTGTACATCGAGTCGGCGAGCGTACACAGCAGGGAGCCGAACACGAAGATCACGATGCCGATGACGAAGAACGGTTTGCGCCCGTAGATGTCCGAGAGCTTGCCGTACAGCGGCGTCGAGATGGTCGAGGTCATCAGGTAGGCGGTGGTCACCCACGCCTGCGCGTCCAGGCCCTGCAGATCGTCGGCGATCGTCCGGATGGCGGTCGACACGATGGTCTGGTCCAGGCTCGCGAGGAACATCGCCGACATGAGGCCGGCGAGGATCACCAGGATCTGGCGATGCGAGAACTCGCCGTCCTCACCTGCCTGGGTCGTGACGGGTGCGCGGTCGGTCATCAGTTCTCCTTGGCGGACGTGAGGGCGTCGATCTCCGCGCGCAGCGATTCGGCGAGCCGGGTCAGTCCCTCGTCGAGGGAGGCAGCCTGCTCGGGTGTCCAGTCGGCGAGCACGCCGGCCATCCACTGGCCTCGTCCGGCGAAGACCCGGGTGACGAGGTCGGTTCCCTCGGACGTGAGGGCGACGACGCTCGCGCGCCCGTCGTCAGGGTCGGGGGCCTTGGCGACCAGGCCGAGGGTCTCGAGGTGACGTACCTGACGACTCACCACAGAGATGTCCGTGTGGACACGGTCGGCGAGGGCGGTGACTCGAGCGGGTTCGTCGTGGATCGCGAAGAGCAGGGGGTGGGTCGACGGCTCGAGCGACTCGTGGAGCCGTGGCGCGGACATGTTCAGTGCCCTGAGCATCTTGACCACCCTGGACAGGTCGACAGCCAGCTTCCCGCCCTGTTCGGCGTCTATCGCCACCCCGACCTCCCCGGTTTCGATTAAATTGCTTGCAGCAAGCAAGCATAATGGCGTGCGCGGAGGGCGGCAACCCGGAGGGCGGCGGCCGGGTCAGGCGGTAGGCCTTCGCCGTGACGGCCCTGCCGGACGGAAGACCACATCGGCGTTAACATCGCCCCTGACCGCTGCGCGCACTCCCGTCCTGCGGCGGGCGCGGATCGCAGGGGGTGCGGCGTGTGGCCCGCCGGAGGCGCACGGCAACTCAAAACACCGCTAACTGTTGACAGTTGACAGAGATGTGCATCACAATAGGTGTGACCTGGACGGCGGTGAGCAGTGGGTTCGAGTACATCCTGCTGATGACCGCCCGGGGAGAGTTGGCTGGTGCCTCCGCGGTGAGAGGGATCGAGTCGAGTAGAGGAGTAGGGATGAAGAAGTCCGCGAGTGCCCCTTTGACCAGGGATGGAACGTTCGCCCGTCGGACCGAGGAGCGGGTTCGGGAGATGATCCTCGACGGCACGCTTCCCCCCGGGGAGCGATTGAACGAGGTGTCGATCGCCGAGGTGCTCGGGATCAGCCGGGGGCCGCTCCGTGAGGCCATCCAGCGCCTGGTGGGCGAGGGCCTGTTGACGATAGTCAGCCACCGCGGGGCGTTTGTGAAGACGTTCGAGCCCGGTGAGGTCGACGACCTGTACGAACTCCGAACCGCTCTGGAGACACACAGCGTCCGCCTCGTCTGCCGAAGGGCGACGGAGGAGGACCTACGGGAGCTCGAGCAGCTGGTCGGGGAAGCGGGGGAGGAGCTGTCCCAGGATCCCGCCCGCCCGTATCCCGCCGACCGGGACCTCCACACCCGCTTGACGTGGATGAGCGGCAACGACGCCCTCGCGGCCGCGACGGTCGAGGTCCAGCGTCAGATCTCCCTCGCGAGGCAGACCTCGGCCAAGAAGCCCGATCGCGCCCGTGAGGCGCTCGCCGAGCACGAGCAACTCGTCGCGGCGATCGTCGACCGCGACGAGGACCGTGCAGCAGAGATCCTGCGACTGCACCTCGACAAGGCACGGAAGAGCGCCGTGGACGCACTGGGGATCACATCCGAATAGCGGCTCAGACGGGCCAGGAAAGGTGCAACAACCCATGACGACAACCAAGAAGTTGCGAGGTCTCCTCACGTCAGGAGGGCTCCCGTTGATGGTGCCGGGTGCACCCAACGCCCTCACCGCCCGGGTGGTGGAGGAGGCGGGGTTCGAGGCCGTGTACGTGACCGGCGCGGGCGTGACGAACTCCTATCTCGGGGCCCCCGACCTCGGGCTCATCACCCTGAGTGAGTTGGTGGGTCACGTCAACGCGATTGCCGACGCCGTGCAGATCCCGGTGGTCGTCGACGGTGACACGGGCTTCGGCAACGCACTGAACGTGCAGCGCACGGTCCGGCTCGTCGAAGGGGCCGGGGCGGCCGCCCTCCAACTGGAGGACCAGGTCAGTCCCAAGAAGTGCGGCCACTTCACCGGGAAAGAGGTCATCTCGGCGGACGAGATGGTCGGAAAGATCAAGGCCGCCGTCGACGCCCGTAGAGACGATGACTTCGTGATCATCGCCCGTACGGATGCCCTGGCCATCGAGGGGATCGACGAGGCGATCGACCGCGCCGGCCGGTACCTCGAGGCCGGGGCGGACGTGCTCTTCGTCGAAGCCCCCCGGGACGTGGACCAGATGCGCAGGATCACGACGAGTGTCCCGGGGATCCACATGGCCAACATGGTCGAGGGTGGACTGACCCCGCTGCTCCCGCGGGAGGAACTGGGTGAACTCGGTTTCGCCGTGGCCCTCTACGCGAACGCTGCCATGCGGGGCGCGGTGGCCGGGATGCGTCAGGTGATGAACCACCTCGCGGAGATCGGGGACACCCGCGACGCCGGCGAGCTGATGATCAGCTGGACGGACCGTCAGGCACTGGTGCGCAAACCCGAGTTCGACGAGCTCGACACGAAGTACGCGGTGGCGCACAACACGGAGAATGGAGCAGTCGTATGACCACGTATGACCTTCGTCTGCACGGCGGCGATGTCTTCCTCAACGGCGAGGGAGTCCGCCGGGTGGACCTCCTCGTCAAGGACGGGACGATCGCGGGGATCGTGTCCCCCGATGTCGAGGTCGAGGCCACTGAGGTCGTCGACCTGAACGGAAAGCTCGTCCTCCCGGGGGCGATCGACCCGCACGTACACCTGGGAAAGGACATCAGGGTCCCCCGTGATCCGGATGACGCCCTCCTGGAGTCCGCGTCGGCCGTGGCCGGCGGCGTCACCACGATGCTGGTCTACCTGATGAGCGGCGACTCCTACTCGGATGTGCTCCCCGGGTCCCGGGACGTCATGTCGCGTGACTCCCATGTCGACTTCGGGTTCCACATCGTCGTCGGCTCCGAGGCGCACTACGAGGAGATGCCGCACTACATCGACGAGTTCGGTGTCTCGAGCTTCAAGTTCTTCATGAACTTCCGCGGTGAGGAAGGAGCGTACCTCGGGCTCCCCGGCAACGACGACGGCTACATGTACGACGTGCTGGGCATGGCCGCCGATCGCGGGGCCATGATCAACCCCCACCCGGAGAACATCGAACTGGTCTGGAAGCTCAAGGGCCGTCCGATCGACGAGTCCCGCGGCCCGTTGCACGCCTGGAACATGTCGAGGCCGTCGTTCGTCGAGGCAGAGGCGGTGCAGAGGGTCTCCTTCATGGCGCAGGTCACCGGTGCCTCCATGTACTCGGTCCACACCAGCAGCTCCCTGGCGCTCGAGGCGGTCCTGCGTCAGCGGGAGTCCTACGAGAACCTCTTCGTGGAGACGTGCACCCAGTACCTCACCCTGACCACCGAGACCGATCCCGGGCCGGGGACCTACGGAAAGGTCAATCCTCCTCTCCGTGAACCGAGGGACCTCGAAGCGTTGTGGACCGGACTGGCGAACGGTGACATCGACACCGTCGGCTCCGATCACAACGCCCGGCACCGCACGCACAAGGAGAAAGACATCTGGAAGGCCAGTGCGGGCTTCCCCGGGGTGGGGGGCGTCCTGCCTCTCACCCTGACGGAGGGGCTGCGCCGGGGCGTCCCGCTCGACCGGCTCGTGAACGTCACGTCCACCCGGTCCGCCCAACTCTTCGGCATGTACCCGAGAAAGGGCACGATCCAGGTCGGATCGGATGCCGATCTCGCGGTGGTCGATCTCTCGGGGGAGACGGTGATCGAAGCGGCGACCCAGCACTCCGCCGCCGAGTACACGCCCTGGGAGGGGACGCGGGTGCCGATGCGGGTCGTCCACACCCTGGTTCGCGGGCACTTCGCGATGCGTGACGGTGAACTGTCCGCGACGACCACCGGCGAGTACATCGAGCGACCCCACAGCGGCGCGGCGGCACTCGCCGAGCTGACCCGTCTCCCGAAGGAGGAGCGATGAACGAGTCCCCGGCAATCGACGACCTCACCCGCCGACGGTACGAGGCCGCGGGCTTCGGCCGGCCGGTCGGCCTGGGCCGTCGTCCCGGCCTGCTCATCATCGATGTGCAGTACCGCACCGTCGGAACCACCCCGATGCCCTTCGACGACGCGCTCGAGGAGTTCCCCACGAGCTGCGGTGAGGTCGGCTGGCAGGCGGTCAGCCACATCGAACGCCTGCTCGCGCTGTTCCGTGCGAAGGGGTGGCCGGTCCTCTACCCCCATGTGGCTCCCAAGAAGGAGTACGACCAGGGCGCCCTGGGGGCGAAGGTCCCCGGCATCATGTCCATCCCGGAGAAGGGCTACGAGTTCGTGGCCGAGGTCGCTCCGCGGGACGGAGACGTCCTACTGCCCAAGCGCCACCCGAGCGCGTTCTTCGGCACACCGTTGGCCAGCTATCTCGTCCAGGCGGATGTGGATTCGCTCGTCGTGACCGGATGCACCACCTCGGGATGTGTCCGGGCCAGCGTCGTGGACGCCTTCTCGTACAACTACAAGGTCGCGGTCCCCTCGGATGCGGTGTACGACAGGAGTCCGACGGTCCACGAGGTCAACCTGTTCGACATGGCCCAGAAATACGCTGACGTATCTACCACCGACGCGCTCCTGAGCGCGCTGGACGGGGTTCCCGCGCGCCACTGACCGCCGGGCCAGTGAGGTGAGGATGACCGGGGCCGCGGCCGTGAGTCGGAATCGCCGCAGGTAGATGGTGTTTCGTCCGCGTATCCGGCCCGGCCGGGGTTTAACACGATGGAAACCGCGTGCGACCAGAAAACTGTTGACAGTTAGCAGACGACAGAATAATGTGGGTTCCGTCACAAAGGGCGGTCCGCAGTGGCAGCCCGTACGGGTGCCTCAATGGAACAGGAGAGGTCCGATGAGCTCGTTTCGAGCACGATGGGACGACCTTCCCGAGAGGGAAGTGCTTACCAACAATTTCCGTACCGCGATGACCGGCAAGGAGACCGGCGTCAACCGGATCCGCTGGATCCACCCGACCGTCGTCCCCACCCACTCCCACCCGGATTGCGAACAGACGGTGATCGTCACCGAGGGAAAGATCATCTTCACCGTCGAGGACGACGAGTTCACCCTCGAGCCGGGGGAGATCGCCATTCTTCCCCGCAATGTTCCGCACGGCGGGCGCAGCATCGAGGGAGAGGCGGAGTTCATCGAGATCTTCGCCCCCACCCGCATCGAGAACCTTCTCGGCTTCGTCGGGTCCTCGTCTATGCCCGATCCGGACGAGGTGACGGGCGCATGAGCGTGAAGCAGGTCAGTCCCCACGTCCACGTGGAGACCGCGTACCTGGGCTCCAACAACTCGATCATCGTGGGTACGGACGGGGTCGCACTGGTCGACACCCCGCACAAGCCGACCGACGCCCAGGCATGGCGACGGGTCGTGGACGGCTTCGGGGCCACCCGCTTCGTGGTCAACACCGACCATCACCCCGATCACACCATCGGGAACTTCTGGATGGGTGGAGAGGTCGTCTCGCACCGAGGAACCCGCGACCGGCTCCTGCGGGATGCGCCCACCGAGGAGTACCTGCGGGACCTGTTCGAGGTCATCGACCCGGACGCGGTGGATCTGCTCCCGTCCTATTCCGTGCGCGTCCCCGAGGTGGTGTTCCAGGATCGTCTCGATCTGCACCTGGGTGATGTCCATCTCGAACTCCGATTCCAGCCCGGGCACACGGCGAACAGCCTCCTCGCCTATCTCCCCCAGGACGGCGTGATCTTCACCGGGGACATCGTGTGCGAGTCCAGCCTCCCGTCGTTCCAGGACTGCCGCCTGTGGGACTGGTTCGACGCGATCGACGCCGTCGAGTCCTACGACTTCGACGTCCTCGTCCCCGGACACGGCGAGGTCACCGACCGCACCGCGGTCGAGCGGTACCGCCAGTGGGGACGGGACGTGGCGGGAGAAGTCGCCGCCGCGATCGACGCCGGACAGACCCTCGAGCAGGCCTGCGACGAGATCCGATTCGAGGATCTGATCCACGTCGGCAACGAGGACTACACCGGCTATCCGGATCCGCTGATCGAGATGTTCCAGCGCAACTCGATCGCCCGCATCTACCACGACCTTTCCGAGCGGCCCGAGCTCGCCCGGTAACAACCCCCTCGACTGATGGAGTAGTCATGAAGATCAGTAAGTCCATGGTGGCTGTCGCAGCCGCCGCCACCCTCGTCCTCGCCGGATGTGGATCCGATTCCGGGACGGACGGCGGATCATCCGAGGCGTCCGCCGAGGGCGTGGCCCTCGCTGAGGAAGCAGCAGCAATGGTCGACGAGTACCGGAGCGTTCCGACCCCTGACGACCTCGGCGACTCGATCGACATCAGTGAGCTCGAGGGCGAGAGGATCTTCAGTATCCCGATCGACAGCGGTGCTGAGTTCTACGCCGACGGCGAGGCCGCGATGGCAGCGGTCGCCGAAGAAGCCGGCGTCGAGTATGTGACGTTCCCGTCGGACGGCACACAGACGTCGTACCAGCAGGGTATCCAGCAGGCGATCAACTCGGGCGCCGGTGCGATCCTGCTCAACGGACCACTGCCCGAGACCCTCGGTCCGCAGATCGACGCCGCCCGGGAGGCAGGGATCCCGGTGGTGCCGCTGCACATCAACGACATGGACTCGGGGGTGTCTGACGGCCTCGAGTACGAGGCCTTCGCGCCGTTCAACCTCGCCGCGCGACTGATGGCGCTCGACGCCATCGCCCATCACGAGGGCGTCCCCGTCAACGCACTCATCATCCAGTCCTCGGAGACCGGTCCGGCCGAGGGCATGGTGCAGACGATGCAGGAGACGCTCGACGAGTACGGGCCCGAGGGGTCCAAGGCCAGTGTGATGAACGTGGCCGTCCCGCAGTGGTCGACCCGGATCCAGGACGAGGTCCAGTCGAACCTGCTCAGGGACCCGGCGATCAACGCCGTGCTCCCCATCTACGACAACATGGCGACCTACGCGGCCCCCGGCATCCAGCAGGCCGCCGCCGGCCGTGACGTGCCCATCTTCACCTTCAACGGCACTCCGTCGATCCTCCAGATGGTCGCCGACGGGACTGTCGCGATGAACGTGGCCGAGAACCCGGACTGGGTCGCCTTCGTCAACATGGACACCGTGTTCCGGGCGATGCTGGGTGAGGAGCCCATCGAGGGCGTCTCCGGACCGGTCCGCGTCATCGACGAGACCAATGTGGACGAGACCGGCGATCCGCCGCGCAGTGGCGAGGGCTTCGGCGACGAGTACCGCGACGCCTACCGCGAGCTGTGGGGACTGAGCTGATCATGACCGCCCAGCAGCCCCCCTCCGGGTCCTCCGATCCGACACCTCTCCTCGATATCCGCCGACTCACCAAGTCGTTCAACGGCGTCTCGGCGTTGAGCGGGGTCGACCTGGCGATGTATCCCGGGGAAGTGCACGGTCTCCTCGGTGCGAACGGCAGCGGGAAGTCGACCCTGATCAAGGTTCTCGCCGGGGTGTACGACGCCGATGGCGGCGAAGTCACGGTGCACGGGACCCGGGTGTCGACCCCGTTCGGTGCCCGCGGTCTCCGGGATCACGGACTGGGGTTCGTCCATCAGGATCTCGGGCTGGCCCCGTCCGGAACCGTGCTGGAGCACATGGCCCTGGATTCCGGTGGAACCTCGGTGGGGCTCACGCGGGTGCCGTGGGGCCAGGAACGAGAGCGGGTGAGTGAACTCCTCGATCGGTTCGGGATCGACATCCATCCGGACGCGACGATCGACATGCTCACTCCCGTCCAGCGCGCCATGCTGGCCGTCGTCCGGGCGGTGGGCGGGCAGGAACTCAAGTCGGAACCGGGGCGGCCCCAGATCCTGGTCCTCGACGAGCCCACGGTGTTCCTCCCGCGCCATGAGGTGGACGTGCTCTTCGCCGTCCTGGATCGCCTGCGAGACCGTGGTGACGCGGTGTTGCTCGTGTCCCACGATCTCGACGAGATCCTGCAGGTCACCGACCGGGTGACCGTCTTCCGGAACGGGGAGCTCGCCGGGACCCGGGAGACCCGGGGAGCCACGAGAGACGATCTGGTGAGCTTGATCCTGGGCTCCAAGGCGGAACACCTGACCAAGCACGACGCCGTCATCGATTCCGGCGCCGCGCCCGTGTTGGCGGCCCGAGCCCTCACGGGCACCAGGGTGCACAACCTCGACCTCGAGGTCTACGCGGGTGAGGTCGTCGGGGTGACGGGACTGGCCGGTTCCGGGACGGAGGAACTGCCCGACCTGCTCTTCGGGGCCAAGGCGGCCACGTCCGGATCTGTGGAGCACCAGGGTGCTCAAGTGCACCACCCCACCCCGGCGCGATCGATGGACGCGGGGGTCGTCCTCATCCCCGCGAACCGCAAGGAACAGGGCGGCTCACTGGAGCTCAGCGTCCTGGAGAACATGTCCCTGCCCTTCCTCGGTCGGCGCGCGCGCGGTGCACTGATCGACTGGGCGGGCCTCCGTCGACAAGCCGACGACACCCTGAAGCGCCTCCAGGTGAAGCCTCAGGACTCCTCGGCGATGTTCGGGCACCTCAGCGGCGGTAACCAGCAGAAGGTCCTCATCGGAAAGTGGATGGACACCCAACCGACGGTCATGCTGCTCAACGAGCCGACGCAGGGCGTCGACGTGGGTGCCCGGCGCGAGATCTTCAAGCTCGTCCGCGAGGCCACCCAGAAGGGCATGGCGGTGCTGTGCGCGACAACGGACTACGAACAGCTCGTCGAGATGGCTGACCGCGTCGTAGTCCTCGACCAAGGAGAGATCCGAGCAGAACTGCGCGGAGATCACATCACCAAGGACGCCCTCGCGTCCGCCGTCTATTCGGAGGAAGTGGCATGACCGCCTCGGAGAAGAACCACGCGGGAACGGCGACCGCACCACGGTCGACATCGCAGGCGGTCAAGCGACCGGCCCAGCCTGAGCGCTTCGCGCTCCTGGGAGTGTGGGTCGTCCTGATCATCGCGTTCAGCGTCCTGGAACCCGATCTGTTCCCGACGACCGCGAACGTCGCCAACATGCTCGGCTCACAGGTGGTCCTGCTGATCCTGGCGCTCGGACTCGTGTTCCCGCTGCGTGCGGGCGACTTCGACCTGTCAGTCGCGACCACCCTGAACATGTCGATGGTGTTGGTGGCCGTCCTCAACGTCAAACAGGGCTGGAACATCTGGGCAGCGGTGCTCGTCGCCATACTGGCGAGCCTGGTCGTCGGGGTGATCAACGGATACATCGTCACCAAGTTCGACATCCACTCCTTCATCGTCACCCTCGGCGTGGGGACCGTGGTCCAGGGATTCATCTACTTCATCTCGGGTTCGGTCACGATCAGCGGTATCGATCGCGAGCTCACGGACGCGGTGCTCTTCCGGCCGTTCCTGTCGGTCCCGATCGGCTTCTACTACGCGGTGATCCTGTGCCTGCTGGTCTGGTACATCTTCGACCACTCGGCCTTCGGCCAGCGGCTCCTCTTCGTCGGTCAGGGCAGCGAGGTCGCCCGCCTCAACGGCGTGAACGTCAACGGTCTGCGCTGGCGTGCACTCATCATCTCCTCGGGATTCGCCGGTCTCGCCGGCGTGGTCTACGCGGGTAACACCGCGAGCGCGGACCCCGTGTCCGGCGCGGCGTTCCTTCTCCCGGTCTTCGCCGCCTGCTTCCTCGGGTCCACGGTCCTCAAGATCGGCCGCTTCAACCCGTGGGGCACGTTCATCGCGGTGTACTTCCTTGTCACCGGCATCACCGGGCTGCAGCTCCTCGGCGCGCAGCAGTACGTGCAGGAGCTCTTCTACGGCGGCGCCCTGGTGATCGCGGTGATCCTGTCCAAGGTCATCCGCACCCGCGGTGAGCGGATCCGCAGGACACAGGTCCAGAACGCGTAGTCACACCACCGTCCACCTCGGGCCGAGTTCGGCCCGGCGTCCCCGGCACTCGGGACGGCGCGACACCACCGGCCTCCGGTCGGCAACGGAAAGGGAACCAAAAATGAAGGCACGCGGAGCAGTAATCCACCAGGTCGGCGGACAGTGGGAGGTCCAGGACCTCGAGGTGAGTGAACCCGCCGAGGACGAGATCCTCGTCAAGGTGATGGCCAGTGGCCTGTGCCATTCCGACGACCACTTCGTCACCGGCGACATCCCGGTGAACCTGCCCATGGTCGGTGGGCACGAGGGCGCCGGCATCGTCGAGAAGGTCGGCTCCCGGGTCACCCGGGTCAAGCCAGGCGACCACATCGCCACGCTGTTCATCCCGGCCTGTGGTGTGTGCAAGTACTGCGTCCGTGGCCAGAGCTACATCTGTAACAACGGCGCGGGCATGGAGACCGGAATGGCGATGGACGGCACCGCCCGGTTCCACGACACCGACGGAAATCCGATCGGCGGTGTGACCCGGCTGGGGTCGTTCTCCAACTACCTCGTCTGCCACGAGACACAGGCGGTCAAGCTGCCCGACGACATCCCGTTCGACCTCGCATGCCTGGTCTCGTGTGGTGTGGCGACCGGCTATGGTGCCGCCGTCAACGCGGCGCCGGTCCGTCCCGGAGACGTCGTCCTGGTCATGGGACTGGGTGGCGTCGGCGCGAACGCGGTCCAGGGCGCCAAGCACGCCGGAGCCGATCACATCATCGTGGTGGACCCGGCCGAGAACAAGATGGAGCTCGCCGCGGACTTCGGCGCGACGGCGGCGTTCACCTCCATCGACGAGGCCCGCCCGCTGATCGCGCAGCTGACCAACGGACAGGGCGTGGACGTGACCATCGTCACGGTCGGCCGGGTCGACGGCGACATCATCGGCGAGGGATTCGACACCGTCGGCAAGGCCGGCAGCCTCGTCCTGGTGTCCGTGGGCTCGCACGAGCGCTCGCTGAGCGTGAGCCCCCAGGACATGACGAACCTCGCCAAGTCCATCAAGGGCGTCATGTACGGCAACTGCCGTCCCCTGGGCGACATCCCGAGGCTCTTCGACATGTACCGCACGGGCAGCATCAAGCTCGACGAGCTGGTGACGACCCGATACAAGCTGGACGACATCAACCAGGCCGTCGAGGACATGCACGCCGGCCGCAACATCCGAGGCGTCGTCGTCCACGAGCACTGAGAACGGGCCCACTCCGGACCGGGGTGAACCGTCCCCGCACACCGCGACCCGGTGGCACACACGCAGCTACGTAAGGAATGTGATGACGACTTCGCAGAACCAGCCCGACGCCAGCATGCCGATCGAACACACCCGCCTGCACATCGGCGGGGAATGGGTGGACGGTCTCGCTGGCGCTGAGTTCGACACCGTCAATCCCGCCACCGGCGAGGCGTTCGCCAAGGTGGCGGAGGGCCGTGCCGAGGACGTCGACCGGGCCGTCAAGGCGGCTCGGGAGGCGTTCGAGAACGGGCCGTGGTCGAGGATGAAGCCCAAGGAGCGCGCCGCCGCGATCTGGCGACTCGGCGACCTGCTCCTGGCCGACGCCGAGGAGATGGCGCGGGTGGAGACCCTCGACCAGGGCAAGCCGTACCTCGCAGCGCGCGACGGGGACATCCCCACGGCCGCCGGCCTCTACCACTACATGTCCGGCTACGCGACCAAGATCGAGGGCGAGACGATCCCGATCTCCGCTCCGGGCGAGTACCACACCTACACGCGGCGCGAGCCCCTCGGCGTCGTCGGCCTGATCGTGCCGTGGAACTTCCCTCTCGTGATCACCGCGTGGAAGCTGGCGCCGGCCCTCGCGGCGGGCAACACCGTGGTGCTCAAGCCCGCTGAGGCCACCCCGCTCTCGGCGCTGCGCCTGGCCCACCTCGCACTCGAGGCCGGGATCCCGCCCGGGGTCCTCAACGTGGTCAACGGTTTCGGTCCGACCGCGGGGCAGGCGATCTCCGAGCACCCGGGGATCGACAAGGTCTCGTTCACCGGCTCGACGGCCACGGGGCGCAGGATCCTCGACGCCGCGGGCGGCAACCTCAAGCGCGTCACCCTCGAACTCGGTGGCAAGAGCGCGAACATCATCTTCCCGGACGCGGACCTGGACAAGGCCATCGCCGGCTCGGCCAACGCGATCTTCTACAACGCGGGACAGGCGTGCGCCGCCGGTGCGCGGCTGTACGTCCACGACGACGTGTACGACCGGGTCGTGGAGGGCCTGGTCGCGAAGGCAGAGGCGATCACGGTCGGCGACGGGTTCGACCCCACCAGCGAGATCGGACCCGTGGCCAGCAAGACCCAGTTCGACACCGTCTCGTCCTACCTCGAGGTCGGGCGCTCGGAGGGCACCGTCCTCACCGGCGGTTCGCGCAAGGGCGACCGCGGGTACTTCATCGAGCCCACCGTCCTCGCGGATGCGGGCCAGGACTCGAGGATCGTCAAGGAGGAGATCTTCGGGCCGGTGGTGGTGGTGTCGCGGTTCAGCTCGGAGGAAGAGGTGGTCGAACTCGCCAACGACACCCGGTACGGGCTTGCCGCCGGGATCTGGACGGGCAGCGTCGGACGGGCGCATCGTGTCGCCGCGAAGCTCCGGGCGGGCACGGTATGGGTCAACACCTACGGGATCTTCGACCCGAGCATGCCCTTCGGAGGCATGAAGGAGTCGGGCTGGGGCCGGGAGATGGGTCACGAGGTCCTGCACGACTACACGGACCTCAAGACCGTGTGCGTGGACATCGCCGAGTGAACGGGACCGGTGAGATCGTGAACGCACAGGCCACGGAGTCGTCTCTCCTGTTCGAACCGTGGCAACTCGGTCGTATCGAGCTGGCGAACCGCGTCGTGATGGCTCCGATGACGCGCAACAGGGCGGACCGCGACGGGGTGCTGCCGGACTCGGCGGTGACCTACTATCAACAACGCGCCGGCGCGGGGCTCATCGTCTCGGAGGCCGCCCAGCCCTCTGCGGCGGGGCAGGGTTACCCCGGGACGCCGGGGATCCACGACGACCGTCAGGAAGCGCAGTGGGCGAAGATCGCGGACGCTGTGCACGCCAGGGGCGGCGCGATCTTCTGCCAGCTCATGCACACGGGGAGGATGAGCCACGAGAGCTTCATGCCGCCCGGTGCGAAGGTGGTCGCGCCGAGCCCGGTCCGCGCTGAGATCGAGGTCGAGACCATCGACCGCGTGATGGTGCCGGCCCCCGTGCCGACCGAGCTCGACCAGGACGGGATCGACGGGATCATCCGGGACTTCGCCGACGCCTCCGAGCGGGCCGTGCGCGCCGGGATGGACGGAGTAGAGATCCACGGGGCCAACGGTTACCTGCCCCACCAGTTCCTCTCCCCGGGGACCAACCACCGCACCGACGCCTACGGGGGCAGCCCCGAGGCCCGGTCACGGTTCGTGGTGGAGCTGCTGCGGGCGGTCTGTGACCGGATCGGTCACGACCGGGTGGGTCTGCGGATCTCGCCCGGAGGCCAGTTCAACGACATGGCGGACAAGGGTAACGACGAGACGTACCTCTCGCTGATCGACCAGATCGACGAACTGAGGATCGCCTACCTGCACACGTTGCGCCGCCGGTCGACGCCGCTGCACGAGCAGCTCCGCGGACGGTGGAGTACCACCTACATGTTGAACACCGGATTTCACGGGCCCAGCGAGCGGGAGGACATCGAGCCTCTCCTGGAGGCCGGGCAGGCCGACCTGGTGAGCGTCGGCAGGCTGTTCATCTCGAACCCGGACCTGCTCGACCGGTGGAGGCGCGGGATCGAGCGGGTGGAGTGGGACGAATCCACCTTCTACACCGGCGGCGACAGAGGGTACATCGACTACCCGGCAGTACAGCACTAACGACCTCGTCAGGAGAAGACCATGTCCGAACAGAGAACGATTCCGGCCCCACTCGGCGGCAAGGTGGTGGTGGTGACCGGGGCGGCATCCGGAATCGGTGCCACCGCGGTCGAGGTCCTCCGCGCGCAGGGTGCCACCGTCGTCGGGTGGGATCTGGCGGGTACTCCCGAGGCAGGCCCGCTCGACCTCACCGACCCCGCCTCGGTGCAGGCGGCCGCGCAGGCCGTGCTCGCCGAGCACGGTGCGGTGGACGCGCTGGTCAACTGCGCCGGGGTGATCACCGAGAACCTGCCGTTCGAGCGCGTCGACCCGCAGGATTTCCTCAAGTGCTTCAACGTCAACGTGATGGGCATCGTCCATGCCAGCCAGGCGCTGCATCCGGCGTTGGCGGCCGCAGGAGGTGCGATCGTCAACATCGCCTCGCAGGCGGCTCTGGTGAGCCTGCCCGACCAGTCGGCCTATTCGGCGTCCAAGGGTGCCGTCGCGGCGCTCACGCGGTCGATGGCGATCGACTGGGCCCCGGCGGGCGTCCGGGTGAATGCCATCTGCCCGGGCTTCACCCTCACCCCCATGGCCAAGCAGCAGATGACCCCGGAGTTGGACGCCGCCGTCTCACGCCGGGTGCCGTTGGGGCGGATGTTCGAGACCGAGGAGATCGGCGCGGTCATCGCGTTCCTGGCCTCTCCCGCGGCCTCCGCCGTCACCGGTGTCGTCATGCCCGTCGACGGCGGCTGGACCGCCGGTGAGCCGGCGCTCCCGATGGGTGGTGCGGAATGAGTGATCGTGGCACCGCCTACGTGTCGGGGGCGAGTTCGGGGATCGGTCGGGGAGCGGCGGTGCGCCTGGCGGCGGACGGCTACCGGGTCGTTCTGCTGGGCAGGAACGAGGACAGGCTCGCCGAGGCGGCCGCGGAGTGCGGTGAGGACGCCCGCTACGCGGCCTTCGACGTGACCGATCCCGCCGCGGTCGGCACAATGCTGCCCGCGCTGATCGACGAGCACGGACCGCCCACGGCCGTGCTGCACAACGCCGGGCAGACGATCGTCGGTGCGTTGGACCAGCTCACGCCCGATGAGTGGCAGCGCCAGATGGACGTCAACCTCACCAGCATCTACGCGTTGAACCGGCATCTGTGGCCTGCGATGGTCCCGGGCGGGGGCAGCATCGTCCTGGTGGCCTCGACCGCGTCGTTCGCGGCGTTCCCCCAGGACGCCGCGTATGTGGCCTCCAAGGGAGCCGTGCTGGCCCTCACCAAGGCGATGGCCCTCGACGGGGCCCCCCACGGCATCCGCGTGAACGCCGTGTGCCCCGGTTTCATCCTGACCCCCAACCTCCAGGGCTTCTTCGATTCCCAGGACGACCCGTCCGGGGCTGCCGGCGGCGCCGCCGCTGCCGCCCCGTTGGGCCGGATGGGGAGTCCGGAGGACGTCGCCGGGGCGATCTCCTTCCTCTTCTCACCCGACGCGGCCTTCGTGACCGGTACACCGATCCTGGTCGACGGCGGCCTCATGGCGAGGGTGCCCGGATAACCGGCGGGAACGGCGCGCACGGCCGGCGGTCGTGACGTCCGGACAACATTCGATTCACCGATGCAGAAAGCAACAGGTTCCGTTCAGATGGTCACAGAGGTCTCATCCCAGTCCGACGTCGACGCCGAGGTCGATATCGACGTCGTGGTCGTCGGAGCAGGCGGAGGCGGTCTGACCGCGGCCCTCGCGGCCGCGGACTCCGGCGCATCCGTGGTCGTCCTGGAGAAGCTCGACGTTCCCGGCGGCAACACCGCGCTGTCCACCGGATCGGTGCCGGGCGCCGGTACCCGCCAACAGAGCGAGGCGGGAGTGGAGGACGACGCCGAGCGGATGACGGCGGACCTCCTCCGGCAGAGCGGACCGCACGAGGCCGAGCATCTGACCAGACGACTGGCCCGGTCGTCTGGTGGGCTGGTGGACTGGCTCGTGGACACGCACGGTGTCGACCTCAAGCTGATCATGGAGTACAAGCACGTCGGCCACTCGGTCAACCGGCTGCACGCCCCGCCGTCCCGTCGCGGTCAAGACCTGGTGGACGACCTGGTGGCCGCGTGCGGCCGTGCAGGTGTCGAGGTGGTCACCGGTAATCCCGTCGCGGGTCTGCTCGTGGAGGACGGTGTGGTGCGCGGCGTCCGGGTGGCCGGGGATCGGGTGCAGGAGTACACACTGCGCTCGCACGCGGTCATCCTGGCCGCCAACGGGTTCGCGGCCAACCGCGCCCTCGTGGGTGAGTGGGCACCGGAACTCGTCGGGCTCGAGTACTTCGGTGCACCGGGATCGACGGGGGAGGCGATCGAGTGGGGACTGGAGCTCGGCGGTGAACTCGAGAACCAGCAGGCCTACCAGGGATACGCCGCGGTGGCATACCCGTACGGCAACATCCTGTCCTGGACCACGGTGGAGAAGGGCGGGGTGCTCATCGACTCGACCGGTAGCCGGCTCGGGGACGAGATCGTCGGGTATTCCGGCTTCACCACCGAGGTCCTGGCGGGTCAGGGGCCCATCTGGGCGGTGTTCGACACCCGGATAAGGGATGTGACCTCGCTCGAGGACGAGTTCCGCGACCTCGTCGAGATGGGCGGTGCCAAGGAGTGTGCGACGACCACCGAGCTCGCCGCGGTGACGGGCGCACCTGAGGACGCGCTGATCCGGACACTCGAGAGCTACGAGGCGGCCGCGCGGGGAGAGCGCGCCGACGAACACGGACGGAGTGAGTTCGCCATGGCGCCGCTGGAACCCCCTTATGTGGCGGCCCGGGTGACCCCGGGGTTGTTCCACACTCAGGGCGGGCTCCGGATCGACGACGAGGGGCGAGTGCTGCGTGCTGACGGCTCCACCATCCCGGGTCTGCTCGCCGTGGGTGGCGTCGCGGCCGGGGTGAGTGGTCGGAGCGGAGGACGCGGGTACTCGTCGGGCAACGGGTTGCTCACGGCGATCGGTCTGGGTCAGCTGGCAGGTGCCGCCGCGGCGGCCACCAGATGAGCGGCGCTCCGGGGTGGTTCGAGTGGCGTGACCACCTCGCCGACCGGCTGTCGGGTGATCCGGTCGGCGGCGACCCCCGGCTCAGGCGCAAGGCCGCGCTGGTACTCGTCGACGACCTCGCCGCGATGGTGTTCGGTCGACAGCACGACGAGATCCGGACCTTCGCCGACGCGATGTCCCGTGGTGACGTGCGCGGCGAGGCGACAGTCGTCGCGGGTGGCCGCGCCCCGCGCGAGCGGGCCGCA
>NZ_JAALDX010000140.1 GCF_014145095.1 Dietzia sp. SLG310A2-38A2
GTTGCAACAACCACTTGACTCCAAGGAGTGCGGAGTGTTCGGAACGCTCTTCTCGATGCGGCGTTGTCGATGCGGCGTTCTCGATGCGGCGTTGTGGCGCGCTCTCGCCGGCCCGCTTCGGGTCAGGCCGTCGTCCTCCGGGCCCCGGCGGCGCGACGGCGCGCGATCAGCGCGTCGAGGCTGAAGCGGCCGGCGCCGACCAGGCCGAAGACGGCAACGGCCAGCGCGATCACGGCGACGAGCTCCCAGCCACCGTTCGTGGCGAAGATCCCGGCGCCCTGGTGGACGAACAGGTAGGCGCCGAACATGACGACGACGACGAGGACCGCGACGACCTGGGTGAGCAGTCCCAGCACCAGCAGGATCCCTCCGGCCAGCTCGACGACGCCCGCGAACACCGCGGCGGCCTGGGCGGCAGGGACCCCGACGGAGTCGAAGAACTCGCCCGTGGCCCCGGCACCGTTGGTGACGAGTTTCTCCCAGCCGTGCGCGATCAGGATTACACCGAGCAGCACCCGGGTGAGGAGCAGGCCGATGTCGCGGACGTCCCCGGGTACGGGGAACAGGCGGGTCTCGGTGGCGGTGGTACGGGGTGAGGGGACGGTCGTCGTGGTGCTCATGTCTGTGGTCCTTTCGGGTCACACATCCGGATGATGCGTCACACACTTCTATCCCCGCACTAGGTGTCGTGTCAACTATGAGAGTAGAGTGGGCTCATGAGCGAACCCCTGCCAACCGACCACGTGAGATGGCTGACAGACGAGGAGAAGGCGCTCTGGCGCGACTACCTCGCGATCCAGGGGCGCCTGCACCTGGCGATCCAGCGCGACCTCAAAGCCACGTCGAGCCTGACGGAGCCGGAGTTCGAGGTGCTCGTGTACCTCAGCGAGGCCGACGGCCCGTTACGGATGACAGCGCTGTCCGACGTCCTGCAGTGGGAACGCAGCCGACTCTCCCATCAGGTGACCCGCATGGTCCGGCGTGGACTCGTGCAGCGGGCGAGCTGCCCCACCGACGGCCGGGGCGCGTTCGTCTCCGCCACCGAGGAGGGTATGAGGGAGATCGGGGAGGCCGCACCCGATCACGTCGCCACGGTGCGCCGGGAGTTCCTGGACCGGCTCAGCGAGCAGGACAAGCGCGAGCTCGCCCGACTTCTCGCGCTGGTCGAGGGTTCTGGCGGGGACGGCTCGACGGGGGATGAGGCGAATCGGAATTACTCCGCCGCGGGCGTACCCTCAGGGGCGTGAACGCAGTGCTCGTGATGGTCGTGGTGCTCCTGGCTGGTCTCGCGCTGGTGGTCGGGGTCACCGGCCTGCTGGGGCTGCTCGGCCGACTGCCGGGCAACGGCGTCCTGGGCGTCCGCACCCCGGAGACC
>NZ_JAALDX010000141.1 GCF_014145095.1 Dietzia sp. SLG310A2-38A2
CTGGCGGGCGGCCTCGAGCAGGGTGCGCTTCTCGATGCTGCCCTCGCGGACCAGCCCGGCGAGGACCGCGACGATGATCGACTCGGCGTCGGTGTTGAAGAAGCGACGGGCTGCCGGACGGGTGTCGGAGAACCCGAATCCGTCGGTGCCCAGGACGGTGAAGTCACCGGGGACCCATCCGCGGATCTGGTCCGGCACCGCCTTCTGGAAATCGCTCACTGCCACCTTCGGTCCATCGCTGCCCTCGAGAGATGCGGTGACGAACGGGGTCCGGGCCTGCTGATCCGGGTGCCGGAGCTCGTGGCGTTCACACTCGAAACCGTCCCGGGCCAGTTCGTTCCACGAGGTGGCCGACCAGAGGTCGGCGGCCACATCCCATTGCTCGGCCAGGGTCTTCTGTGCCTCGGCGGCCGCGTACATCGCGACACCCGAGGCGAGGATCGAGGCTTTGTGCGTGCCCTTCTCGGCCCTGCGGAAGCAGTAGAGACCGCGCAGGAGTGCGTCGGCGTCCAGGTCCTCGGGCTCCGGCGGCTGCGGGACGGGCTCGTTGTACAGGGTGATGTAGTACGAGACGTTGCGGTCGATTCCGTCGGTGTCGTTCTCGTGCGCCGCGCCCGGGCCGTACATCCGCTCGATGCCCGCGCGCATGATGTGCGCGAGTTCGAATCCCCACGCGGGATCGTACGAGATGATCCCCGGGTTGGTGGCGGCGAGAAGCGGGGAATGGCCGTCCATGTGCTGCAGTCCCTCACCGGTGAGGGTGGTACGGCCGGCGGTGGCGCCGAGCAGGAACCCGCGCGCGAGCTGGTCGGAGGCTGCCCAGATGGCGTCGCCGGTGCGCTGGAACCCGAACATCGAATAGAAGATGTATAGCGGGATCATGGGCTCACCATGGGTCGCGTACGCGGTGCCGGCCGCCGTGAACTCGGCCACCGACCCGGCCTCGCTGATCCCCTCATGCATGATCTGGCCTGTCTTGGACTCCTTGTAGCTGAGCATGAGGTCGTGGTCGACGGAGGTGTAGTTCTGCCCGTGCGGGTTGTAGATCTTCAGGGTCGGGAACCACGAGTCCATCCCGAAGGTTCGCGCCTCGTCCGGGATGATCGGGACCAGACGATCGCGTAGGGACTCGTCCCGCATGAGCTCCTTGCAGGTGCGGACCAGGGCCATCGTGGTGGCGACCGACTGCTTTCCCGAACCCTTGCGCAACGAGGCCAGGGAGTCGATGTCCGGGACGGAGAGCGGGGTGAAGGTCTGCCGCCGCTCTGGCACGTGGCCGCCCAAGGCGGTTCTGCGCTCGAGCATGTAGCGGATCTCCGGCGAGTTGGGCCCCGGGTTGTAGTACGGAGGCAGCGTCGGGTCGGCTTCCAGTTCCTCGTCGGTGATGGGGATGTGCTGCTTGTCGCGGAACAGCTTGAGGTCGTCCAGCGTCAGCTTCTTCATCTGGTGCGCGGCGTTGCGTCCCTCGAAGTTCTGGCCGAGCCCGAAACCCTTGACCGTGTGCGCGAGGATCACCGTGGGCTGACCGGTGTGCTCGAGCACAGCCCTGTAGGCGGCGTGGATCTTCCGGTAGTCGTGCCCGCCGCGGCGCAGGGCCCAGATCTCGTCGTCGGTCATGTCCTCGACCAACTTGGCGGTGCGGGGATCTCGACCGAAGAAGTGCTCGCGGATCCAGGCGCCGTCATTGGCGCGGAACGTCTGGTAATCGCCGTCGGAGACGGAGTTCATGAGGGAGACGAGCGCGCCCTCGGTGTCCTTCTCGAACAGCGCGTCCCATTCGCGGCCCCACACCACCTTGATGACGTTCCATCCGGCGCCCCTGAAGTACGACTCCAACTCCTGGACGATCTGCCCGTTGCCGCGGACCGGGCCGTCGAGACGCTGCAGGTTGCAGTTGATGACGAAGGTCAGGTTGTCGAGCGCGTCGTTCGCGGCCACTTGGAGGGCGCCCCGCGAGTCGACCTCGTCCATCTCGCCGTCGCCGAGGAACGCCCACACGTGCTGCTGGGAGGTGTCCTTGATCCCGCGGTTGTGCAGGTAGCGGTTGAATCGGGCCTGGTAGATGGCGTTCATGGGCCCGAGGCCCATCGACACTGTGGGGAACTCCCAGAACTCGGGTAGGCAGCGGGGATGGGGGTAGGAGGGAAGCGAGCGTCCCGGGTGGCTCTTCTCCTGCCGGAAGCCGTCGAGGTCGTGTTCGCGGAGGCGGCCCTCGAGGTAGGCGCGCGCGTACATGCCGGGTGAGGCGTGCCCTTGGAAGAAGATGTGGTCACCGCCACCGGGGTGGTCCTTGCCGCGGAAGAAGTGGTTGTAGCCGACCTCGTACAACGGTGCGGCGCCCGCATAGGTGGAGATATGGCCGCCCACTCCGATGCCGGGCCGCTGGGCGCGGTGGACCATGATGGCCGCGTTCCAGCGGATCCAGCGCCGGTAGGTACGCTCCACCGACTCGTCGCCCGGGAACTCGGGTTCGAGGCTGGTGGGGATCGTGTTGACGTAGTCCGATGAGGTGAGAGCCGGAAGGGGAACCCGCTGCTTGGAGGCGCGTTCGAGGAGCCTGAGCATGAGGTAGCGCGCCCGCTCGGGGCCTGCCTCCGCGAGCATGCCGTCGAGGGAGTCCATCCACTCCTGCGTCTCCTCCGGATCCGAGTCCGCGAGATAGGACGCGACCCCCTCCCGGAGGACCGGCACGTTGGTGGGTGCGGAACCATCTCTGGTGTCTACGGTCTCGGTCATGCGTCTGGTCCTCACTTCTGCGATACGTACAGCGGCGACCCGGTGGGGTCACCACACATGTCGGGGTGCAGTGTCCGGTCGACCGCACGCGCCGCGGGTGTGGGCGGATCGCGAGGTCGACCGGCCACGGGCCGTCGTCGGCCCATGACTTCCTCTGATTGTGCCCCAAAGCGTGATGCGCGACACGGGGCTGCGGTCTGACCGCCCAAATAGGCGGTAGTCGTTTCCCGTGGGAGGGTGCGCGGGTAGTGTTCCTGGTCAGCGAAAGACCAAGACGAACGAAGTCGGATACGAGGGAGGAACACCACGGTGGTCGCCGCGGCGAACCAGCAGGACGGGGCGGATCAGATTGCTGGTCAGCTCGAACTGACGAAGGACATGCTCGTTCAGGAGGTCGGATGGGATTCCGACTGTGACGAGTCGATCAGTGAGGCCGTCGAGGACGCCGTCGGGTCGGAGCTGCTGGAGGAGGACACCGACGAGATCGTCGACGCGGTACTGCTCTGGTGGCGCGCCGGCGACGGTGACCTGGTGGACAGGCTCATGGACGTCGTGACCCCGTTGGCGGAGGAGGGTTCCGTGTGGGTCCTCACCCCCAAGACGGGGAACGACGGGCACGTGGAACCCTCGGTCATCGCGGAGTCGGCTCAGACCGCCGGGATGCTCCAGACCCGTACCGCGGCTCTGGGGGACTGGGCGGGAAGCCGCCTGGCGTTGCGTAAGAACAGCATCCCGCGGAAGTGATCGCACCCCCGGGGGTGCTCGACCGCCCGGCGGTGGAGCACCCGCGAGGGCGCGATGACCGGACGAACACCGGGACCCGACGAACACTGGGACCCGACAAACACCGGCGCCCTCGGCGCCGGTGTTCTGGCGTACACACCCGAGCGCGGGGGAACAGAGCCGTCTCCGGGTGCCCGAGGGGCAGCTGCCCGGCCGCCGGTCAGCTGTCCGCTCCGAGTAGGACGACCCCGCCGGACACCGACTGGGCGGGGCCCGGCAGCGGCACGCGGTAAGGACGTCGATCCTCGCCGGCGTACGGGGCGACCCTGTAACCGCCGCCCCAGGCCCACAGGTTCCCGGTCCGGTCTATCCCGTAGGACGAGGCCCCGGAGGCGCCGATCCAGTCCATCGGCGGAACGCCGACCACCTGCTGCGGCGCGGCGGTCGAGGTGTCCTCCGCGGTTCCGTCGCCGAGCACGCCGGAGACGGTGCGACCCCATGCCCAGACGTGCCCGTCGGTATCCCTGGCGAGCGCGAAGTCGTTCCCGCCGGCCACCTGGACGACATCGGTCAGCCCCTCGACCAGGACTGCCCGCGGGCTCTGGCCGCCCCGCGGTTCGACGCCCAGGAGTCCGTGCACGTTGTTTCCCCACGCGCACACCTCTCCGGTGCTGGTGGCGATGACGGCGGCCCCGCCCGGGTTGGCCACGCTGACGGCGCCGGGCACGTCCCGGATCGTGCGGACCAGCGTCCCGTCCGGCTCGCCGATCACCTGGGTGAGATTGATTCCCCACCCCTGCAGTCTTCCGTCGGAGCGCAGGGCCAGGGCGTTGAGCTGCCCGTCGGCCACCTCGATCACCTTCTCGACCTTGGGGACCGGGCCCGGGGTGGGCTGGCTACGCTCGGCTCCGCGGTGGCCCCCGCTCGCGATGAACGAGTCGCCCCATGCGGTCACGGATCCGTCGGAGTGGGTGACCAGGAACGCTCCGCCGACCGCCGCCACGGACGTGGCATCCCGTACGCCGGACACCTTCTGAGGCAGTGCTGACGCGGGTCCGGCGGACGTGCCGGCAAGGAGTCCCCGGTGATCCTCCCCGACCACCGAGACGGTGCCGTCCGGGTGGACCGCGGCGAGTACCGGGCCCGCCTCCGCCACGGAGACGACCTCCTCCCATCCCCGGATCGGGCCTGGCGGGAGCGAACTGCGGACCACGCCGCCCAGGAGTACCGCCTGCCCCGGAACCCGCGGCGCGGGGGTGGGTGACGCCGAGGAGTCAGGGCACCGCGGGGCGGCGAGCACCGCGCGGTCGG
>NZ_JAALDX010000142.1 GCF_014145095.1 Dietzia sp. SLG310A2-38A2
CGGCCAGCGCCGAGATCGCCGCGGCCTCGGCGCCGGCCAGCGGGGCGGCGAGGGCCTCGGCGCCGTGGTCGTCGAGGAACGCGGTGGACAGGTTCCCGGCGATGAACTCCGGATGGCGTAGGACCCGGACCAGCTGGGCCCGGTTGGTCGTCAGGCCGTGGACCTTCGCCCGCGTCAGCGCACCGGCGAGCGAGGCGCAGGCCTCGGAGCGGGTACGGCCGTAGGAGATGACCTTGGCCAGCATCGGGTCGTAGTGCACGCCGATCAGCGCGCCGTCCGCGCCGGGTTCGACACCGCTGTCCAGTCGGATGCCCGGCAGGTGTGGACCTTCGAAGGTCGAGCAGACCCCGGGGACGTCGAGTGCCCACAGGGTTCCGGACCCCGGCGTGTAGTCGTTGGCAGGGTCCTCGGCGTAGAGGCGGGCCTCGAACGACCAGCCGCGGGCGACCGGGGGTGTGGCGGACGGCAGGGGCAGGCCCGCCGCCACGTCCAGCTGGAGTGCCACCAGATCCAGGCCGGTCGTGGCCTCGGTGACCGGATGCTCCACCTGGAGACGGGTGTTCATCTCGAGGAAGAAGAACTCGCCGTCGTCGGTGGCCAGGAACTCGACCGTGCCGGCACCCGTGTACCCGATCGCGGACGCCGCGTCGCGGGCCGCCGAGTACAGCTTCTCCCGCATCCCCGGGGTCCGCTCGACCAGCGGGCTCGGTGCCTCCTCGATGACCTTCTGGTGGCGGCGTTGGATGGAGCACTCGCGCTCGCCCACCGCCCAGACGGTGCCGTGCGAGTCGGCCATGATCTGGACCTCGATGTGGCGGCCACGCTCGAGGTACCGCTCGCAGAACACGGCGTCGTCGCCGAACGCGGACTTGGCCTCACGCTGGGCGTTCGCGATCTCGTCGTGGAGTGAGTCCAGGGTGCGGACCACGCGCATGCCGCGTCCGCCGCCGCCGGCGGAGGCCTTGACCAGGACCGGGAGCATGTCCTCGGTGACGTCGGCGGGCTCGAGATCGGTGAGCATGGGCACGCCGGCCTCGCCCATCATCTTCTTGGCTTCGATCTTGGAGCCCATGGCCTCGATGGCGGCCACCGGCGGGCCGACCCAGGTGAGCCCCGCGTCGATCACGTCGCGCGCGAACCCGGCGTTCTCGGACAGGAACCCGTAGCCGGGGTGGATCGCGTCGGCTCCGGCGGCCGTGGCCGCGGCGATGACCAGGTCACCGCGCAGGTAGGTCTCCCCGGGGGTGTTGCCCGGGAGTCGGACCGCCGCGTCGGCCTCGCGGGTGTGGGGCGCCTCGGCATCGGCGTCGGAGTAGACCGCCACCGTGGTCATGCCGAGGGCGCGGGCGGTGCGGTGGACACGGCGGGCGATCTCCCCGCGGTTGGCGACCAGGACCGAGGTGATCGGGGCTGGGGTGGGTGAATTCTGCATGGTGTTGTTCCTCACATCCGGAAGACGCCGAAGCGGTCGGTTCCGGCGACTTCTCCGGAGTGGATCGCGGACAGGCTCAGACCCAGCACGGTCCGGGTGTCGCGGGGGTCGATGATGCCGTCGTCGTAGAGCATCCCGGAGAGGAAGGCCGGCAAGGACTCCTTCTCGATCTGGTCGGCGATCATGGTCTTGAGACCGTCGATCGTCTCCTGGGTCATCTCCTCGCCCCGGGCGGCCGAGGCCGCGGCGGCGACGGAGGTGACCACGTCGGCGAGCTGCTGACCGCCCATGACGGCGGACTTGGCGCTCGGCCACGTGTAGAGGAACCGGGGGTCGAAGGCGCGGCCGCACATGCCGTAGTGGCCCGCGCCGTACGAGGCGGCGGTGATGAGCGACAGGTGCGGGACCTCGGAGTTGGAGACAGCGTTGATCATCATCGATCCGTGCTTGATGATGCCGCCGCGCTCGTACTCCGAGCCCACCATGTAGCCGGTGGTGTTGTGCATGAACACCAGCGGTGTGTCGTAGCGGTTAGCCAACTCGATGAACTGGGTGGCCTTCTGCGCCTCCGCGCTGAACAGCACACCGCGGGCGTTGGCGATGATGCCCACCGGGTAGCCGTGGATCTCGGCCCACCCGGTCACCAGGCTCGCCCCGTAGAGCGGCTTGAACTCGTCGAAGTCGGACCCGTCCACGATGCGCGCGATGATCTCGCGCGGGTCGAACGGGATCTTGAGGTCCTCCGGGACGATGCCGAGCAGGTCCTCGGCACCGTAGAGCGGTTCGATGACGTCGGCCCGGGGGACGCGTCCGGACTTCGACCAGTTGAGCCGCCGGACGATGCCGCGCGTGAGGCGTGCGGCATCGGCCTCGTCGAGGGCGTAGTGGTCCGCGAGGCCGGAGACCCGGGCATGCATGTCGGCGCCACCGAGGGTCTCCTCGTCGGCTATCTCGCCGGTGGCGGCCTTGACCAGCGGGGGTCCGGCGAGGAACACCTTCGAGCGCTCCTCGATCATGACGACGTGGTCGCTCATCCCCGGCACGTACGCTCCGCCGGCGGTGGAGTTGCCGTAGACCACGGCGATGGTGGGGATTCCGGCCTTCGACAGGCGCGTGAGATCGCGGAAGAGCGCGCCTCCGGGGATGAACACCTCCTTCTGCGTGGGCAGGTCGGCGCCACCGGATTCGACGAGGCTGATCACCGGGAGCCGGTTCTTCATGGCCACGTCGTTGAGGCGGAGGATCTTGCGCAGCGTCCACGGGTTGGAGGTGCCGCCCTTGACCGTGGGGTCGTTGGCGATGACCAGGCACTCCACCCCCTCGACCACGCCGATCCCGGCCACCACGGAGGCGCCGGTCTGGAAGTCGGAGCCCCACGCGGCGAGCGCGCACAGCTCGAGGAACGGGGATTCCCGGTCGAGGATCATGTCGATCCGCTCCCGGGCGGTGAACTTGCCGCGCTCGCGGTGGCGGGCGACCTTGCGCTCGCCGCCGCCGGCCAGCGCGGGTTCGAGGTCGGCGGTGAGCTGCGTGAGCTTGTCCTCCATCGCGGCCTTGGCGGCGCCGAACTCGGCGCTGGTGGTGTCGAGCGTGGAACGCAGGATGGTCATGCGGTGTACCCC
This sequence comes from Dietzia sp. SLG310A2-38A2, assembly GCF_014145095.1. Lineage (GTDB taxonomy): Bacteria > Actinomycetota > Actinomycetes > Mycobacteriales > Mycobacteriaceae > Dietzia. The sequence goes on from NZ_JAALDX010000142.1 coordinate 3,055, forward strand.
AAACGTCGTCCGGCGAGGGTGGTCAGGATCTCGGTGGTTCCTCCGCCGATGCCGAGGAGGCGGACATCGCGGTACTGGCGGCTCACCTCGGACTCGGCCATGTAGCCGAGTCCTCCGGAGAGCTGGAGCGCTTCGTTCGCGACCCACTCCGCGCACTCGACGGCGGTGTTCTTGGCAAAGCAGACCTCGGCGATCGCGTCGTGGCCCGCCGCGGCCAGGTCCACGCAGCGGTGGGTGTAGGTGCGGGCGACGTCGATGCGGCGGGCCATCTCGGTGACGGTGTTCTGGACGGCCTGCCGGGAGAGCAGGGGGCGACCGAAGGTCTCGCGCTCCCGCACCCAGTCCAGGGTGAGGTCGAGGCATCGCTGGGCGTGGGAGTACCCCTGGGCGGCCAGCGCCGCGCGCTCTCCCACGAAGCCGATGGCGATCTGGGCGAACCCGTCGTTCTCGGCGCCGACGAGGTTCTCCACCGGCACCCGGCAGTCGGTGAACGTCAGCTCGGCGGTGTCCGACGCCCGCCAACCCAGCTTCTCCAGCGGTGCCGAGCGGTGGAAACCGGGGGTGTCGGTGGGGATGACGAGCAGGCTCACACCCGCCGCTCCCCTGAGTTCCTCGCCACCGGTGCGCACGGCGGTCACCACGAAGTCGGCGCGGGTGCCGGAGGTGATGTACGTCTTGGCGCCGTTGACGACGTAGTGGTCGCCGTCCCGGCGGGCGGTGGTGGTGAGGCGTCCGACGTCGGAGCCGCCGCCGGGCTCGGTGATCGCCAGGGAGCCGATCAACTCGCCGGCGAGTGTGGGCTTGACCCAGCGCTCGATCTGGTCGGGTCGGCCGGACTGTGCCAGGTGGGGGGTGGCGATGCCGCAGGTGAACAGCGAGGCGAACACGCCGCCGGCGACGCCGGCCTCGTGGAGGGCCTCGCAGACGATCAGGGAGTCACGCATGTCGCCACCCCCGCCACCGACCTCCTCCGGGAACGAGACCCCGAGCAGGCCCAGCCGGCCGGCCTTGGCGTGCAGTTCGCGGGGCAGCACGCCCGCGGCCTCCCAGTCGTCCTGGTGGGGCAGGATCTCGCGCTGGGCGAAACGGGTCGTGGTCTCGCGCAGGGCGAGACTCTCCTCGGAGTACCAGGGATCCCCCGGTACGTACGGCGGGATGGTCACGCGTTCTCCTCTGCGGGTGCCGGTTCGGCGGGTGCCGTAGCGGCGGATACGGGGGCGGTGATGTCGTCGGGGACGTCGACGACGCGGGAGCGGAGCCACTCGGCGAGGCCCTTGGCCTGCGGGTCCCAGCGGTAGCCGTGGGCGACGCCCTTGCCGAGCAGTCCGTCGATGACGAAGTTCACGGCATTGATGCGGGGCAGTTCGTATCTCTCGACCGGGAGGTCGGCGGTCTCCGGAAGCAGGCGACGCAGCTCCTCGACGGTGAGGGTGTCACGCATCCAGCGGTAGGCCACCGCGTCACCGGCCCACAGACCGATGTTGGCGGTGCCGCCCTTGTCGCCCGAGCGGGCGCCGAGCACGTCTCCCAAGGGCCTGCGCGTGGTGGCCGCCGTCGACGGGGAGGACGGGGGTAGCGGAGCGCCCTCGGCGTCGAGGCCGTCGGAGGCGTGGCCGTCGGCCATCTCCTCCGTCACGGCGGGCGGGTCGATGTCGACCCGGGTCCCGTCAGGCAGCACTGCGACGTGGGGCACCTTCTCCTGGTCGAGGTAGGCGGGGATGTACACGCCGTACGGGCCGCCGCGACCGGGGGGCGCGCTGGGCGTGGCACCCGGGTAGCTCGCCAGGATCATGGCCACCGCGGCGTCGGAGAACGCCCGGCCCACCACGTCTTTGTCCGGGTCCCAGGCGACGACGGTGAGCAGAGCGGTCGCCGCGGCCTGGGTGTCGGCGTCCGCGTGGTCCGTGCGGCTCAGGCGGAAGTCGAGCTCCGCCGGGCGGGTGGCGAGGCCGGCCAGGACCTGGCGCTCGACCAGTGCGGCCTTGTCCTCGATGTCCAGCCCGGTGAGCAGGAACGTGACCTCGTTGCGGAAGCCACCGAGGCACGTCACCGACACCTTGGTGGTGGTGGGGGCGGTCTCGCCGCGCACACCGGAGATGCGGACGCGGTCGGGGCCCTCCTGCTCGAGGCGAGCGGTGTCCAGGCGGGTGACGACGTCGGGCCCGCCGTAGCGGGCGCCGGTGACCTCGTAGAGGAGTTGGGACGTGACGGTGCCGACCGTCACCGCTCCCCCGGTCTCCGCGTGCTTGGTGATGACGGCGGTGCCGTCGGAGGCGATCTCGGCGATCGGGAAGCCCGGGGTGACGGGGTCGGCGATCTCGCCGCGGTTGAAGAAGGAGTAGTTGCCGCCGGTGGCCTGGGTCCCGCACTCGATGACGTGCCCCGCGACGGTAGCGCCGGCCAGAGCGTCGAGGTCCGTCCGGGTCCACCCGAAGTGGCTGATCGCCGGACCGACGATCACCGAGGCATCGGTGACGCGACCGGTGACGACGATGTCGGCACCGTCGTCAAGGCAGCGGGCGATTCCGAAGCCCCCGAGGTAGGCGTTGGCGGTGACCGGGAAGCCGGCGTCGGCCGGGATGTCGAGTTCCGAGACCCGGTTGATCAGATCGTCGCCCTCGACGTGCGCGACCCGCGGGGACAGCCCCAGGCGCGAACCGAGTTCGACGACCGCGCCGGCCAGGCCGGCGGGGTTGAGACCGCCCGCGTTCGCGACGATCCTCACGTTCTTCTCCAGCGCGAGCCCGAGACAGTCCTCGAGCTGGCGCAGGAAGGTCTTGGCGTACCCGAGATCCGCGTTCTTCATCCGGTCGCGGCCCAGGATGAGCATGGTGAGTTCGGCGAGGTAGTCGCCGGTGAGGACGTCGAGTTCGCCACCCTCGAGCATCTCACGCATCGCGGAGATGCGGTCGCCGTAGAAGCCGGACATGTTGCCGACGCGCAGCGGCGCGGCGAGGTTCTTCCCGGTCATGCTCGCGCTCCCTCCTCGCGGCCGCCGCCGGGCAGACCCGCGAAGGCCTGGGCGATCCGTAGCCACTCCTCCGCGTCGTCGCCGATCGCCTCGAGGGCGGTGTCGGCCCGGTGGACGCGCTGGGTGACCAGCAGGCAGAAGTCCAGCACCGGTCCGGTGACGCGCTGCCCGGCGTCGGCCGGGCCGAACTCGAGGACGGTGCCGTCGGCCAGGGTGAGGGCGAGGTGGACCTCAGAGGTCGGGGCCTCGAGCCCGTTCATCAGGTACGCGAAGCCGCGGGTCTTGAAGCCCAGTCGGGCAACGTGCGGCAGGGCCGCGACGAAGGCCGGGTCGGAGTCGAGCGGGATCCCGACGGCGTCGGCGACGTCGATGCCGTGTGCCCAGGTCTCCATGATCCGGGCGGTCGTCATGGACTTCGGGCGCATGGGCGGACCGAACCACGGGACCTGGTCGCCCGGATCGGCGGCCTTGAGGGCGTCGGCGAGCTCTCCCCGCGCCAGGCGCCATCGGGCCAGGACCTCGTCGCGGCCGGTGGCGGCGATCTCGGCGGCACCGGCGTCCACGAAACCGGTCGGGTCGGCCATGGCCGTCTCCACCACCCCCTGGAAGGCGTCCGGATCGGTGATGGCGGTGACCGAGACCTCGTCGGTCCAGGCCAGATGCGCGATCTGCATCCCCACGTCCCAGCCCTCGGCCGGGGTGTCCAGGTGCCAGACGTCGGGACCGGCGGTCTCGACGAGGTCGTCAAGTCGGGCGCTGAGCGCGGCCAGGACCGCGTGCGGGTCCTCCGTCGCCGAGGGCGGGATGTTCGTCTGCATGGCTCCAGACTCCCACCCCGCCTCGAATAAAGCAAGCATGCTTGCTTGCTTTTGGAAGCGTTGTTTCAGGACGCCCGGACGCGGTGACCAAGGTCGGGATCGGACCCGCGGGAGGTGCGGTTACGGGGGATGAGGGAATGCTGCGGGGACTCCGCGTGGACACGGAGGGCCCGGACGGGGAACTGGCTCCACCGGCGCCACGCGACCGGGGCGTCCGGACTCGTCCTGGGTTCGCTCCACTTCTCGCTTCCCAGGACTCACGACCCGACTTACGGTCCGAACTCCAGGAGCTCGCCGGGGATCTCCAGACGGACGGAGGCCAGGTCGGCCCCGAGCCCGCTGTCGAGCGGCACACCGCGCGGGGGGCGGGCGACCAGGTTGACGGCCCGGAGGTTGGGCAACAGGTAGCGGTGGGTCTCCATGCCCTCGAGGGCGGGCAGGAGCTCGCAGAAACGATCGATCGTGAGCTCGCCGGCCAGCCACGCGAACGCGGAGTCGTCCCAGGTCCACACCGCGATGTTGACCCCGCGGCCGACCACACCACGACGCACGCTCGCGACGGAACCCAGAACGGACGTCACCGGTTCCCCGCCGGGAACGGACCCCGGCGACCATGGGGTGGGCAGCTCACCGGGACCGATGTCCGCGGTCTCCACCGGGACGGGCACCGCGACCCGTTCCCCGCCCGGGAGCACGACGGTGTGTCCTGCCGCGGCCTGATCCAGGGGGCGGGCGACCCGACGGGGCCGCCCGGGACCTCTGGTCATGGCCACCACCGCCACCACCGGTGGTGCGGGCTCACCCCGGGCCCCGCTGATCCGGACCCGGTCCGTGCCCTCCTGGGCGAGACGGACGGAGTCCAGTCGCAGCACCACGTCGGGAGCCGCGTACCGCGCCCCCGCGACCCCGTCGAGGAGCTGGTCGGTGACGGTGCCGACGGTGACGGACCCGAACGCAGAGGGGTGACGGGTGACGACGGCGGACCCGTCGGCAGCGATCTCGGCGATCGGGTAGCCACCGGACACCGGGTCGGTGGTGCGGGTGACGTCGGTCGACGAGTCCACGACGCCGGTGGCGCCCGGACCGCCGGAGAGCACGTGCCCCACCGCCACGGACCCGGCCAGCGCGTCCAGTGCCGACGGGGTCCAACCATGATGTGCTGCTGCCGCACCCGTGACCAACGCCTCGCGGCTGACCCGGCCGGTGACGACGACGTGGGCTCCCGCGGAGAGGGCTCGCGCGATCCCGAACGCACCGTGCCTCACGGTGGCGACGTCGGCCGCTCCGACGCCGAGTTCGACGGCGCGGTCGGTCACGTCACCGGAGTCCACCGACGCCACCGACACCTCGACCCCGGCGTCGGCGGCCATGGCACGCAGGGCCTCGGCGAGCCCACCCGGATCGAGGGCGCCGGCGTTGGTGACGATCCGCACGCCCCCGGTGCCGATGAGCTCGAGGCACTCCCCTAGTTGCACGAGGAGAGCGCGCTCGTGACCCGGGCCGCCGTCCGCGCGCTGTCCGGCGAGCTCCAGCATGGCCTCGTCCGAGAGCATGTCGAGAGCGAGTACGTCCAGGGACGCGGCCGCGAGGAACTCGGCGGTCGCGGTGGCGCGGTCCGTCCGCGAGGCGGAGACGTTACCGATACGCAGGGGTCTCTGGGTGCTCGTCATCGATCCTGCGGCTCCTTCTCGGTCGGGTCGTTCGCCTACCCCAGCATGCTCTCCGTCGCGGCGAGGCGGGTGTGGAACGCGAACGCCCCCGAGCATAGGCGGAGTGTTCCCGTGGCCCGGGCCGGCCGCGGAGGGCTCGAGGCGATCCTGCGGCACCGGTCGGTGGGCTGCCGTCGAGTCCGCCAGTCGTCCCTGTCTCGCGGGCCCGGTACCGATAGACTCGCCTGATCAGACGCCCGCCGTGTCCTCCAGGAGTGAGCCGTGCCCCCCAGGACCGCCCCGATTCCCGACCGCATCGACCAGGCCCGCGCCAACTGGGAGCGTGAGGGATGGACCGACGCGGCCCAGGGGATGACCGTGGTGACGTCGGTCATGCGCGCACACCAGATCCTGCTGGCGCGGGTGGAGGAGACGCTGCGGCCGTGGAACCTGTCGTTCCCCCGCTACGAACTCCTCCGGTTGCTGGCCTTCTCCCGGTCCGGCTCGCTGCCCATCACCAAGGCCTCCGAGCGATTGCAGGTGCACGTCACCAGTGTCACCAGCGCCATGAAACGCCTCCTGGACGCCGGGCTGGTCGAGCGGCGACCCCACCCGACCGATGGCCGCACGACCCTGGTGGAGATCACCGCCGAGGGCAGGCGGGTGGTCTCCGAGGCCACCGCCGCGCTCAACGCCGGCGTGTTCTCCGATCCCGGGATGGACCAGTCCGAGCAGTCGGCGCTCATCGAGGCCATCTCGTCGCTCCGACAGACCGCCGGCGACTTCTGACCGCCGGCAACCCCTGAGGGCCGGGGGCTCGTCTCCCTCGACCTGTCATCACCCCTCCCGTCGTCGTCTGCCACTCCCGGCTCCTGCGCGCGCTCTGCTGACGGACAGCACCGCGCCCGGCCCCCTCTCGGGTGGGGCCGGGCGCGGCTGATCTTGGGAGGATCCGGGTCGTGGTTCCTCGGTGAGTGTCGTCAGACCTGGGTCACGGCATCTCGGTGGCGACGAGTCGGGAGTCGTCCGGCTCGACATCGGCGTGGATGACGTTCTTGCTCGACTCCGTCATGAGGAAGATGCAGACCATCGACAGGACGGACAGCCCGGAGAGCATCAGGCCGACGCCGAAGGTGTTGCCGGCGCCGATCATCGCGGCGGCGGCCAGCGGCGGCAGCGCGCCACCCAGGATGCCCGCGAGGTTGTAGCCGAGTCCGGCACCGGTGTAGCGGTAGCGGGCCTGGAACAACTCGGGCAGCAGCGCGCCGGCCGGACCGTAGGCGATACCGAAGATGGTCAGGGTGACGAACAGGACCACACCGAAGGCGAAGGTCGATCCGGTGTCCAGGATCGGGAAGACGAACAGCGTCCAGGGGATGGCCAGGCCGACCGAGGTGCCGATGACCTTCCTCCGGCCGATCTTGTCCGAGTACATCGCCGACAGCGCGATGGCGACACCGAAGACGAGGGCGGCGATCATGCCCATGCCCAGGACGAACGGACGCGAGTGCCCGAGGGTGGCCGTGGCGTAGTTCGTGAGGAACGAGGTGCCCATGTAGAAGAGGGAGAACAGTGAGGTGAGCGCGCCACCTGCGATGAGGATCTCCTTCCACTGGTAGCGCAGAGCATCGGCGAACGGCAGCGTCCTGGGGGCCGTGACCCTGTTCGCCGCCTTGTCCGCAGCCGCGGTCGCGGCGGCCTCCTTGGCCTCCCGCTCCTGGGTCTGACGGAAGACCGGGGTCTCCTCGACGGTGAGACGGATCCACAGGCCGACCAGGACGAGGACGGCGGAGAGCAGGAACGGGATACGCCAGCCGTACTGCATGAAGGGGCTGTCGAGGTCTGCACCGCCACCGGCGACGAGCGAGAAGACGAGGAAGGTACCGGAGGAGAGGAAGAACGCGAACGCCACGCCCAGCTGCGGCCACATCGCCATCATGCCGCGCTTGCCCTCGGGGGCGTACTCGGCTGTGAGCAGTGTCGCGCCGGCCCACTCGCCGCCGACCGCGAAGCCCTGGAAGAAGCGGCACACCACCAACAGGGTCGGCGCCCAGATGCCGATACCGCCCTCGAAGACGCCGAACGCCCCCGAGTTGTAACCGGGCAGCAGGCCGATGAAGACGGTCGCCACGCCCATGATGATGAGCGTCCACACGAGTGTGTTCTTGCGACCGATCCGGTCACCGAAGTGGCCGAAGATCGCCGCACCGACGGGCCGGGCGAAGAACGCCACGGCGAAGGTCGCGAACGAGGACAGTGTCGCCGTGGCGGGATTCTGGTCGGGGAAGAACAGGGCCGGGAAGACCAGCGCGGCGGCGGTGCCGTAGATGAAGAAGTCGTACCACTCGATGGTGGTACCGATCGAGGACGCCGCGGCGACCTTCTTCAGCGAGGTCTTCTGCTTGACCGGCGGAAGGGTGGGGGACTGCGGGGCCGCGTCCCCCGGCGGGGTATTTCCGGACTGCGTCAAGACAACTCCAGTCGTGTCAGGTTCGCCGGGTATCGGACCTCCGGCGAGGCGGGTGATCGCCGACGCATAGGCGTCGATTGAGGCGAACAGTATGTGATGACCGCCACACCCGGTACACCCGAAAGTATGTGGACGTGATCCGGCCCACAAACCAAAGGCCCGATTCGACCGGATGCCCCGCCCTTCGGCCACCCCTAGGGTGTCGGGCGAAGAGCGCACCCGAGTCAGCAGGAGACACCGATGCCTTCCCACGGACGCCCGACACTCCGCGAACAGTCCGTCGACTTCCTCCGATCCGGATACCTGTTCACCTCCCGCGTACGGCAGCGTGCGGGACTACCCGCCGACTCCCAGACGCCGGTGCGCCTTCGCCTGATGGGTCGACGGGCCGTGCTGCTGCGCGGCGTGGAGGGGGTCCGTCACTTCTACGATTCCGACAAGGTCAAGCGCGAGGGGGCCATGCCCGCGTTCGTCCGCCTGCCGCTCTTCGGACCCGGAGCCGTGCACGGTCTGGACGGCCGCGCTCACACCGTCCGCAAGAACGCGCTCGCCGACCTCGCCTACGAGGACGACCGGGTGGCGCACTTCGCCTCGCTCGTGGCGGAGGAGCTCGAGCAGATGCTCGACGAATGGGCACGCCGCGGGTCAGGCACCGTGCACCACGACACCACGACCGCGTTCGGTCGGGCGGCGCTGCGGTGGGCCGGGCTGCCGGTGCGCGCGGAGGAGGCGAACAGGCGCGCGCGTCAGATGAGCAGGCTCCTCGACACGTTCGGTCGGATCTCCGGAAACCCCGTCGCGCAGGTGGAGCGGCTCCGCCTCGACCGCTGGGCCACATCCCTGGTCCGCAAGGTCAGGTCGGGAGAAATCCGACCCGATCCCGATTCGGTGCTGGCCGCCATGGCCGACCTCCGGGACGAGGAGGGCCAGCTGGTCGACGACCGCACGGCGGCGGTGGAACTGCAGAACCTCACCCGTCCGACCGTCGCTGTCGCCCGCTTCGCGGCTTTCGCCGCGGTCGCCCTCGCCGAGAACCCGGCGTGGCGGAACCGGATCCGCGAGGCCTCCGCGGAGGCCGGACGGCTCACCGAGATCCCCGAGGCGGTGGCGTTCGCGCAGGAGGTCCGGCGCGTCTACCCGTTCGTGCCGATGCTGCCGGCGTTGGCGACCACGGATTTCGAGGTCCGTGGGTGCCCGGTGCACGAAGGGGAACGCGTCCTTCTCGACCTCCAGGGGACCGATACGGATCCGAATCACTGGCGCGACGCGGGCACCTTCGACCCGGAACGATTCCTCGGGGTCGACGACGCGGAAGCGCTGGAGGCGTTCATCCCGCACGGCGGCGCCGGGGTCCGCACCGGCCACCGGTGCCCCGGCGAGAAGATCGCTGTGACCGCCTTGTCCGCGGCCGTCGCAGCGCTGTGCAGACCGGAGGTGCGGATCAGCGATGACCCCGACGACCTGACGTTCCCGTGGACCACGATGCTCACCCGCCCGGCGACCGGGGTCAGGGTCAGCTACAGCCGGACCGCAGGCCACTGAGGCCCCGGCCGGGGCGGGTCAGGCCACGACGGATCAGATCAGGACGCCGAGGAGCCGGGCGCGGGCCACGGACTCCATCCGTGATCGTGTGCCGAGCTTGGTACCGATGTTGCGCAGGTACGCCTTGATCGTCTCGGGTGACAGCGACAACCGGGCGCCGACCTCGGCGTTGGAGCACCCGAGAGCCACCTGGGCGAGGACATCGATCTCCCGGGGGGACAAGACGGTCGGCGCCGGGGCCGGTTCCCGCCCTTCCTCGGGAGTCCGGCCCACCCCCGCCAGGGCAGAACCCGCAGCCAGCAGCCTCTCGCGGAGATCCGGGTCGCCGAGCTCGGCCGCGATGGCCCGCAACTCGCCGTGGAGGACGCGCAGTCGCTCCCTGTCGGATGACTCCAGACCGAAGTTCTGCTCGGCCGCGGCGTGGTCGGCCATCCGCAGCCGTCGGTCGACCTCGTCGTGGACCTTGAACTCCGAGGCCAGGTCCGCGGCGACGGTGGTGAACGTCCGGGTGACCTGGTCGCCGAGCTGGGTGGCGACGCGGGCCGATCCATAGAGGATCGTCCGCGCCACCCCCGAGACGATCACCGGGACGGAGATGATCGCCCGCAACCCCTCGCGGTCCACCGCGTCGGCGTAGTCGCGGGTGATCCTGGAGCACTCCTCGTAGTCGCGCACCGTCGCCGGCCGTCCGGAGGCCATCACGTGACCGCCGAGCCCACGCCCCCTGGCCACCGACAACCCCTGCATGGAGTCCGTGCGGACCCCGATGAAGCGGTTCAATCTCGCCGTCTCGCCGGTGACGTCGCCGGCGAAGACGACCGGGACACCGGAATCGCGGCGGGCCCGGCGCAGGGCCCCCAGTACAGCGTCTGAATCCTTGGGTCGGAGGGTGGACATGGTGTTCTCCCGAGAGTGGAGGGGTTCAGCCCCGCGAGGACTCGCGGATGCTGGTGATGATGGCGCTGAAGTCCTTGCCACCGTTGTCCTGCGCGAACTCGTCGTACAGGGCTGCCGCTGCCGCGCCGAGCGGAGCGACCGTACCAGTGCTCTCCAGGGCCGCGAGCGCCAGCCCGAGGTCCTTGTTCATGAGAGCCGTGGCGAAACCAGGGGTGAAGTCGTTGTTGGCGGGCGAGGTGGGAACCGGACCGGGGACCGGGCAGTTGGTGTGCAGCGCCCAGCTGTTACCGGTGGCGCCGGTGACCACGTCGAACAGGGCCTGGTGATCGAGACCCAGCCCCTCCGCGAGGACGAACGCCTCGCCGATCGCGATCTGGTGCACGGCCAACACCATGTTGTTGCAGACCTTGGCGGCCTGGCCCGCCCCGGCGCCGCCACAGTGGATGACCTTGCCCGCCATCGGTTCGAGCACGGGCTGCGCGGCCGCGAAGGCCTCGTCCTCCCCACCGACCATGAACGCCAGCGTGCCGGCGGTCGCGCCCTTGACGCCGCCGGAGACGGGCGCGTCGACCTGGAGCATCCCGGCGTCCACCGCCTTGGCGTGGACCGCGCGGGCGTCGTCGACCGAGATGGTGGAGGAGTCGATGAACAGGGTCCCCTCCCCCGCCTCGCCCAGGACGTCGTCATAGGTCGACGTCACGAGCGCGCCGTTGGGCAGCATCGTGATCACGACACCGGCACCGCGGACCGTCTCGGCGGGCGAGTCGCACACGGTAATCCCGGCGGTCCGGGCCGCGTCCTGCGCCGCCGCCACAGGGTCGAATCCTCGGACGTCGAGTCCGGCGCCGACCAGGTTGGCGGCCATGGGTCCACCCATGTTGCCCAGCCCGAGAAACGCCACAGTCTGCGATCGGTTGTCCATGTCCTACGCTCCCAGTCCGCGCGCGGCGACGGCCCGGCCGACGACGACGCGCATGATCTCGTTCGTCCCCTCCAGGATGCGGTGCACCCGGAGATCTCGCACGATCTTCTCTATTCCGTACTCGGACAGATACCCGTACCCGCCGAAGAGCTGCAACGCGCGGTCCGCGATGTCGAAGCAGTGGTCGGTCACGAAGAGCTTCGCCATGGCGCACTGCTCCACGTGATCAGGCTCTTTGGCGTCCAGGGCAGCGGCGGCCCGCCACAGCATGAGCCGGCTCGCCTCCAACTCGGTGGCCATCTCGGCGAGGGTGAAGCGGATCGTCGGCTCGTCGATCAACGCGCCGCCGAAGGCCTCACGGTCCCGCACGTGGGCGACGGCCCGCGTGTAGGCGTCCTGCGCGCCGCCCAGCGAGCAGGCGGCGATGTTGATGCGCCCGCCGTTGAGTCCCCGCATCGCGATGGTGAACCCGAGGCCCTCGCCGCCGGTGTCCGCGCCACCGATGAGGTTCGCGGCCGGGACCCGCACGCCCTCCATGATCACCTGCGCGGTGGGCTGGGCGTTCCAGCCCATCTTCTGCTCGTCCGGCCCGAAGCTCAGGCCCTCGGCATCCGCCGGGACCAGGAAGGCCGAGATCCCCTTGGGTCCGGCCTCCCCGGTGCGCGCCATCACCACGTAGACGTCCGACTGCCCGCCGCCGGAGATGAACTGCTTGGTGCCGGTGAGGACGTACTCGGCGCTCTCGCCCTCGCCCTCCTTCACCGCCTTCGTCCGCAGCGCCGCCGCGTCCGAACCGGCGCCCGGCTCCGTCAGGCAGTAGCTCGCGAACAGCTCCAGAGACGCCATGCGCGGGATCCACTCATGACGCTGTTCGTCGGTGCCGAACTCGTCGACCATCCACACGCACATGTTGTGGATGGACAGGTACGCGGCCACCGACGGGCAACCCCGGGCGAGCTGCTCGAAGATCCGGACACCGTCCAGGCGTCGCATCCCGCTGCCCCCGACGTCCTCCGAGATGTAGATGGCGCCCATCCCCATCTCGGCCGCCTCGCGGAGGACGTCCTTGGGGAAGTGGTGGGCCTGGTCCCACTCCTGCGCGTTGGGCGCGATCCGCTTGACCGCGAAGTCGCGGGCGGTGTCGACGATGACCTTGTCGTCGTCATCAAGGGTGAACATGGGTGTGCCTCTCATACGGTGCCCGGTTCATACGGAGCGCGGTGATTTCCGTGCGCGGCGGGTGAGCTGCGCGGTCAGTCCATCGTGGGGATGACGAACTCGGCACCGTCCTTGATGCCCGACGGCCAGCGCTGGGTGACCGTCTTGACCTTGGAGTAGAACTTGATCGACTCCGGGCCGTGCTGGTTGAGATCGCCGAAACCGGACTTCTTCCACCCGCCGAAGGTGTGGTACGCGATCGGCACGGGGATCGGCACGTTGACGCCGACCATGCCCACCTGGACGTTGGACACGAACTCGCGGGCGGCGTCGCCGTCGCGGGTGAAGATGGCCACGCCGTTGCCGTACTCGTGCTCGTTGGGCAGGCGCAGGGCCTCCTCGTAGTCCTTGGCGTGGACCACCACGAGGACGGGACCGAAGATCTCGTCGGTGTAGACGCTCATGTCCGGGGTGACCTTGTCCATGAGCGTGGGGCCGACGTAGTAGCCCCCCGAGATGTCCTCGCCGTTGAACTCGTCCGTGTAGGCGCCGACGCTGCGGCCGTCGATGAGGATCTCCGCGCCGGCCTTCTCGCCCTGGTCGATGTAGTCCAGGACGCGGGCCTTGGACTCGGGGGTGACCAGCGGGCCGTAGTCGGACTTCGGGTCGTGGCTGTGGCCCACCCGCAGCTCCTTGACCTTGGGCACCAGCTTCTCGAGCAGCGCCTCGGCGGTGCCCTCGCCCACGGGGACGGCCACGGAGATGGCCATGCAGCGCTCACCGGCGGAGCCGAAACCGGCCCCGACCAGGGCATCCGCGGCCTGCTCGAGGTCCGCGTCCGGCATGATGATCATGTGGTTCTTGGCGCCGCCGAAGCACTGCGCACGCTTGCCGGTGCGGGCCGCGTTCTCGTAGATGTACTGCGCGATGGGCGTGGAGCCGACGAAGCCCACGGCCTGGATGGTCTCGCTGTTCAGGATCGCGTCGACCGCCTCCTTGTCACCGTGGACGACCTGGAAGATGCCGTCGGGCAGGCCCGCCTCGGTGAACAGCTCGGCCAGGCGCACCGGGACCGAGGGGTCGCGCTCGGAGGGCTTGAGCACGAACGCGTTGCCGCACGCGATGGCCGGGCCCGCCTTCCACAGGGGGATCATGGCCGGGAAGTTGAACGGGGTGATCCCCGCGACCACGCCGAGCGGCTGACGCATGGAGTAGACGTCGACGCCCGTGCCGGCGTTCTCGGTGAACTCGCCCTTGAGCAGATGCGGGATACCGATCGCGAACTCGATCACCTCGAGGCCGCGCTGGATGTCGCCCTTCGCGTCCGGGGTGGTCTTGCCGTGCTCGATCGCCAGCAGCTCCGCGAGCTCGTCCATGTTCTGGTTGATCAGGTCGACGAAGCGCATGAGCACGCGGGCGCGCTTCTGCGGGTTCTGGGCCGCCCACGCCTTCTGCGCCTCGGCGGCCTTGGCGATCACGTCGTCGACCTCCGCCGTCGACGCCAGCGGAACCACGGCCTGCGCCTTACCCGTGCTGGGGTTCAACACCTCGTGGGTGCGGCCGCCCGTCGCGGCGACCCTCGTGCCGTTGATGTAGTGCTCGATCTGCCTGAGATCCGACATGGACATCCCTTCGTCGTGAGGCCGCGGTCTCGAATGGCCCGCGCGCTACTTCTCCCGTGATGACCATCACTCTATACTTGCATCTCCTAGTAATCCAGGGCCCGGCCCCGCGACCGCCCCCGACCCTCCCCTTTCGGGTGTACCGCCACCCGACCGGCCGCCCATACTGTGAGCTGACTCACTTCCAGCGCCCGTTCTCACCCGTGCCCGTTGTCAGGAGACTTCATGGCCCCGCTCGCCACCGACGCCACCACCCGTTTCCGCACCGCCCGTGACTTCCTGCAGGCCCACGCGGAGGACTATGAGGCCGCCCGGGCCGGTTTCGCGTGGCCGGAGCTCGACGAGTGGAACTGGGCTCTCAACTGGTTCGACGTCGAGGCCGAGGGGAACACCGACCCCGCGCTGTGGATCGTCGAGGAACACGACGGCGGCGGCGCCCCGACCGAGGCGAAGTACTCGTTCGACGAGATGCGCATCCGCTCGGACCGCACCGCCAACTGGCTGCGCGAGTCCGGGGTCGGGCCCGGCGACCGGATCCTGCTCATGCTGGCCAACCAGGTGGAGCTGTGGGACGTCATGCTCGCGGTGATCAAGCTCGGCGCCGTGGTCATCCCCGCCACCACCCTGCTCGCCGAGGGTGACCTCCGCGACCGGATCGCGCGCGGCGGGATCAAGCACGTGATCGCCCGCGCCGAGCTGGCCGAGCGCTTCGACGCGATCTCCGGCGACTACCGGCGATTCTCGGTGGGCGGTGCCCCCGAGGGTTGGACCGACCTCGCCGCGGCGATGGACGCCTCCCCGGACTTCGAGCCAAGCCACACCACCCGCGCCGACGACACCCTGCTGCTGTACTTCACGTCGGGGACGACCAGCAAGCCCAAGCTCGTCGAGCACACCCACGCCTCCTACCCGGCCGGCCACCTGTCGACCATGTACTGGATCGGCCTCCAGCCGGGCGACGTCCACCTCAACGTGTCCTCGCCCGGGTGGGCAAAGCACGCGTGGTCCAACGTGTTCACCCCGTGGATCGCCGGCTCGTGCGTGTTCATCTACAACTACTCCCGCTTCGACGCCACGGCGATGATGCGCGAGATGGACCGCTGTGGGGTGTCCAGCCTGTGCTGCCCGCCCACCGTGTGGCGGATGCTCATCCAGGCCGACCTCACCCAGCTGCAGGTGCCGCCCCGCCTGGCGGTGGGCGCCGGTGAGCCGCTCAACCCAGAGGTGATCGGTCGCGTCCGCGACGCGTGGGGGGTGACCATCCGTGACGGTTTCGGCCAGACCGAGACCACCGTGCAGATCGCCAACACCCCGGGCCAGCCCATCAAGGACGGGTCCATGGGCCGCCCGTGCCCCGGGTTCGACGTGGCGCTGGTGGATCCGGCCACGGGGCAGGAGGTCACCGGCACCGGTGCGGAGGGCGAGATCTGCCTGCGCCTGGACCCCCGCCCGCTCGGCCTGATGGTCGGATACCACGGCGACCAGGACCGCACCGATGCCGCCTACGCGGACGGTTTCTACCACACCGGCGACGTCGGATCGCGGGACTCCGAGGGCTACATCACCTACGTGGGCCGGACGGACGACGTGTTCAAGTCCTCGGACTACCGGATCTCGCCGTTCGAACTGGAGTCCGTCCTGCTGGAGCACCCGGCAGTCGCCGAGGCGGCGGTCGTCCCGTCCCCGGACCCTGTGCGACTGAGCGTCCCCAAGGCGTTCGTCGTCCTGGCCGGCGGCTGGGAGCCGACCGAGGACACCGCCCGCCAGATCTTCGATTACTCCCGCACCCACCTGGCCGGCTACAAGCGGGTGCGCCGACTCCAGTTCACCGACCTGCCCAAGACCATCTCCGGCAAGATCCGCCGCGTCGAACTGCGCAAGGGCGAGAGCGAGAACGGCCCGTCGGTGGACTTCCCCGGCGAGTTCCGGGAGGAGTCGCTGCGCTGACGGCTGGCTCCCGGGCCCGCGCGGGCCGGGCTGCGGGGCCCGGGTGCGGCG
>NZ_JAALDX010000143.1:0-108 GCF_014145095.1 Dietzia sp. SLG310A2-38A2
CCGGCGGTCAGCGAGGTGAGTTACTCGAACGGCTCACCGAGCTGACACACCGGGAAGTGATAGCTATGCGGCAGTCTGGTGCGGCGTCTAGGGTCCGCGCCGATGCTG
>NZ_JAALDX010000143.1:228-1703 GCF_014145095.1 Dietzia sp. SLG310A2-38A2
GGTCCCATCTTGGGACGTTCACTCACACCGAAGGCGACGACAAGCCGGAACTGAGTGTTCGCGTCACCGAGACATTGGCACCGCAAGGAACGCCGCAATGACCTTGGTCATGGAAAGTCGCTGGTTTCGAGGCCGGACGATGCCGCGAGCCGCCGAGAATCGTTGCCGCGTGACGGCCACAGTGGACTCCACTCTTAGGGGCAAGAAAACGAGATCCTGTGGCACGCTGTTGCCTATCTGTCGCAGGCGAACCCGCCAGACGGCGATATGCCCGTGTGGGGCAAGAAGGTCGGCTTTCGGAATGTCTCCGACCACGCCCACACAGGGGGCAACGGAATCGCGCACAGCCTCAGACCGAGCAGCTCCACCAGTCGCGCCCACCGCGCCTGCTGATGAAGTGCCGAGTTCTGAGGTGCCGAGTTGCCAGTGCGAGACCGGACGAACGTGCGAGCAGTTCGGGGAGCGGTCGAGTTCGCGAGATTTCGTTCGTCACCAACGCTGCCGTCGGTGAGGAATCGATCGACCGGCCGACGACTCGCCGGGAGTAGGCGTCCAGGATCACACAGCAGTACACCTTGCCTTCGCGAGTCGGGTGCTCCGTAATGTCGGTGACCCATAGTTGGTTCGGGCCCTGGCGTGCGAAGTCTCGCTTGACCAGGTCGGTGGAGATGTCGACCGCTCTGATGCGCTTGAACTTGCGGCGCCCCGAGATGCCCTTTAGTTCAGCTCGGCGCATCAGTAGCTCGACCTGGTTGTGGCCAACCTCGACGCCTCTGCCAAGGGTCAGCTAGGCGTGCACGCGCCGATCGCCGTAGGTACCGCGGGACTCGAGGTGGATCTGGCTGATGAGATTAGTGAGCATCACGTGCCGAACGCCGCGCTCGGACGGTGGCCGCTTTCGGTGTTCGTAGAACCCGGCCTCGGATACACCCAGGACCCGGCAGGCGACCTGTACGGGACGCCCTTCAGAGGCGATCACTTCGACCGCCGCGTACCGACTTTCGGGGCGGTCTCCTCCTTCAATAACTCGACGGCTCGGTGGGCGACGGCTAGCTCTGTCTCAAGCTCGCGGATCCGCTTGTTCGCTTTCGCGAGTTCACCTTTCTCAGCACTACTCAGTCCAGATGCCTCGCCCCGGTCAATCCGGTCCTGCCGGCGCCAGTTGTAGATCGTCTGGTCACTGAGATCAAGGTCGTACGCGACAGCAGCTACGCTGCGCCCCGCCGCGAGCAAGTCGAGGACCTTGCGCCTGAACTCAGCCGAATAGCCTTGTCGTCCCATCTCTTCCTCCCGGTGTTCGCCACCAGAATCCAAAAATTCCGACTCCGTAGAACCCGGGACACACCACATCTCCGAACGCACTCACGCCGGCTTGGAAGCCGCCCGGGCCCGTGGCCGGGTCGACGGGCGTCCACCGCTGTTGTCCGGGGACAAACTGCTAGGCGTTCTGGCGGACGGAGTGCTCGCCGAGCGAG
>NZ_JAALDX010000143.1:1713-10149 GCF_014145095.1 Dietzia sp. SLG310A2-38A2
CCGCGCCTGCTGATGAAGCGCCGGGTTCTGAGGTGTCGAGTTGCCAGTGCGAGCGGGACTCAGGGTCGCAGTCGCGGCTATTTCATCCGAGCCAGCCCTATAAGAAGGTCTGGTTGCACATTCCGCACCCGCGTCCAGCGACTCGCGATATGTGCGAAAGTGTCGCGAAAAACGCGAACCGCGACGAGTAATCACAGGTGACAGCAGTATTCGGCGATCTGGGTCGTTTCGCGCTCAACGCCCGAAAGGTGCTGAAGCGACGACTTTTTGGTCGATCACGCGCAGGTCGTCGGCTGTTCGAGACGGGACGAACGTGCGAGCCGTTCGGGGAGCGGTCGAGTTCGCGAGATTCACAACTCGGCATCGTCGGCTTTACATAAGATAACTTATCGGCGTTAAACTCTCGGGAGTAGTGGTAGGTGCGGTTACTGCCGTCCACCTGGGATGATGGGGTTTGCGCTGGTGGGCGGCGGGGTTGGCTGGCGTGGTGTCGGCGCCGCGGATGTGATGCTTGTGCGTCGGTCCAGCGCCCCGTAGGTTTCTTGCATTAGATGCAGGTTTCCACGGGTCGGAGGTCGGCGTGGACGGTGTCCCGGGATTCGTTCCGCGGTTGTTGCGCGACGGTGAGGTCGGCCTGTTCCGTGCCGAGGACCGCGTGTTTGAAGCAATGGTCGAGGGTTGGCGGGCGCAGATGCTGGCGCGTGGGCTGACGAGAGCAACGATCGACGGGCGCTGCGGGGTGCTGCGCCGGTTCCAGGAGTTCGCCGGGACGTTCCCGTGGTCGTGGAGGCCGGTCGATCTGGATGACTACATGGCTGGGCGGCGCTCGGGTGAGAAGCCGGTGAGCTGGACGACGCTGCGTTCGGACAGCAATGCCATCGCGATGTTCTGTGCCTACGTCTCGAGCTCGAGCTACGGGTGGGGTGCGCTGTGCCAACGGGTCTTCGACGATGTTCCGGCCCAGATCGCGTTCGAGTGGAACACTCCGCGGCACACCTGCGAGGATGCTGTTCCGGCTGGCCGCCGGGCCTTCACGGCCACGGAGCTGCAGAGACTCTTTGATGACGTGGACGACCGGGTCGATCGTGAGTTCGCTGCTGGGAGTAAGCGCTGGCTTCCCCTGTTGCGGGACTCGATCGCGTTCAAGGTCTGCTACGCCTATGGGCTTCGGCGTCGCGAGGTGGCGATGCTGGACGTGCAGGATTTCGGCCCCAACCCGCATGTGCCTGCGTACGGCGACTTCGGCGCGGTGACCGTCCGATGGGCCAAAGGCACCACCGGGTCGGGGCCGCGACGACGCACCGTGTTGACGGTCCCGGAGTTCGACTGGGTGGTTGACCTGCTCCGATTCTGGATCACCGAGCGTGGCCGGCGGCACTTCGCCACCGCTGACCGATCGGCGGCGCTATGGCCGAGCGAGCGCGCCGAGCGGATAAGAGTGGGTAGCTTGAGTGATGCCTTCGCTGCCGCCCGCGAGGGCGCCGGCTTGCCGAAAGAGCTCGGACTGCACTGCCTGCGACACTCCTACGTCACGCACTTGATCGAGGCCGGCTACGACCCGGCGTTCGTGCAGACTCAAGTCGGTCATGCCTATGCGTCGGTCACCGGGCTGTACACCTCGGTCGGCAACGATTTCAAACAGAAAACCATCCAGCACATGATCGCTTCGCGGCTGGACGGACACGGCAGGAAGCAGGACGGAGACGCTGATGGCTGAGCAACGACGCATCGGGTATCGCTGGAATCTGCGGACGCAGATGGCGCAGCGCAACCTGTGGAAGAGCACCGAACTGGTGCCGTTGTTGAGGGCTCGGGGCATCAACCTGTCCGAGAGTCAAGTCTACCGGCTGGTGACCGGCACACCAGAGCGGATCCCGGCACGCACGTTCGCCGCGCTCTGCGACATCCTCGACTGCGAACCCGGCGAGTTGTTCGAGCCGTTCGTGGAGATTCGGGCAGCGGCCACCGCCCAGGCGCCGAAGCGGCCGGAAGACCTGGGGGTGGCACCCGGCCAGCCGATCGCCCCCCGGGTGAGACTCGTCCGGGACGACAACGAGGACTGACCGATACCGATGGCCAGGCCCCGCAAACCCGACGACCCGGACCTACGTCGCGTGTGTCCGTGTGATCGCTGCGGCTTGGGCTACCCGCTGGTGGTCACCTGGGGCCCGGAGGATCAGATCTGCGGCTACTGCTACCAGCAGGCCAAACGCACCCGCGGCACCTGCGACTGCGGCCACATCGGCGTCTTACCGGGCCGAGTAGATGGGCGCCCGGCCTGCCGGGCGTGCGCCCAGATCACCCTCAACATCGATTGCGTGCGCTGCGGCGCCGAGGACGAGATCTACCGCGCCAGCCTGTGCTGGCCATGCGCACTGAGCGAGACCGTCGACGGACTGCTGACCAACCTGGACACCGGCACCATCGCCGAGAGGCTTATCCCCCTGGCTGAGGCGTTGAAATCGATGAAACGCGCCAACAGTGGACTGACCTGGATCCGCCAGCGGCACGTGACCGACTTCCTGAAACAGTTGGCCACCCTCCCGGAGCTCACGCACGAGGCGATCGATGCACTTCCACGCTCGCGCACCCGCGACTACGTGCGCGGGCTCCTAGTCGAGCACGGTGGCCTGCCCCGACGTGATGAGCTGCTTGTCCGCTACCAAGCCTGGGCGGACACAGCACTGGAGAGGCTGACCGAGGACACCAACCGGGCCGTCATTGACCGCTATATCCGCTGGCACCATCTGCGGCGCATGAACCAGATGGACCTCGTCCCCCACGGCACCTTCCTGCGCAGCAAGCAGACCGTCACCGTCGCGATCAACTTCCTCAACTGGCTCGGCGAGCGCGACATCGCGCTCGCCGACGTCGGCCAGGGCGAGGTTGACGCCTGGATCGCCGGCGGGCCGACCACGCGACTGCTCGTCGATCGGTTCCTCGGCTGGGCCATGGACACCAAGAACGCCCCACAAGGGCTCACCGTGCCCCGCCATCGCCGCGGTAACAGCACCACACTCAGCGCCACCGACCAGGCCGCCGCCCTGGACCGAATAGTGGACGGCGACACCCTGACCACACGAGACAAGGCCGCGGCGATACTGGTCCTTGTCTTTGGCCAACAGATCCAGGATATTGCCGCGCTGAACTGGGACGACATCACCGTGACCGAGGACCTGGCGACCATTACGCTCGGCAGCGGCCCGATCGTGTTGCCCGCCCCGCTCGACGGGTCGTGGCGTGAACTTCTGGCCAACCCTGGCCACGATCAGACCGCCGCTCACCCGAGAAGCAACTGGGTCTTCAGAGGGCATTCCCCCGGCATGCACATCGATCCGATGCACCTACGCCTCCGGCTACGAGACCACCTCGTCAGCGCCCGCGCCGCCCGACTCGGCACACTGCATGAACTCAGCAAGACCGCCCCGGCCGCCATCATCGCCGATGTCCTGGGCTATCACCCATCGACCATTGAGCGCCACGCTGTTGACGCGGCAGGTACGTACGCCGAATACATCGTCGCCGTACGCGAGTACGGCCAGAGGTGATTCTGCGGCGAATTACCGAGCCATCGGTAACAGGGGAAATAGGTAACAGGGAACAAGTACTGTTACCGGCGTGGAGAGGGCCACAGAGTAATTCGCCGCTCGAGACACCGCGATCAGATCGCCTACTCCCGACTTACGAACACCCGCTCCTGCCAGCAACATAATTGCTGGTGAGGGCTCTTTGTGTGCGTTCTAGATGCGCAGGCCAGCATCCGGGAACGGTGGTCTGACTAACCTCAGTTGAGCCGCGGACGGTCAGTAAAGCCCATGAAGCACTGTTCGCACTGGAACACGAACTCCCCGAACCCTTCCCAGGGCATATGTGGGCCGGACTTGTCGCACGTGGGGCAGTCCATCATCGAGTACGCGCTGCCGCCGCTCTGGATGTAGGTCATGGGTTGGCTTTCTCAGTTGTTAGCCCCCGTGGGTCACCGGGGCTAGTTCGCGGCTGCGTATGCCTGCATGACGTCGGCAGGGATGCGTCCGCGGTCGGAGACGTCGTAGCCATTGTTGCGGGCCCACTCGCGAATCGCTTTAGTGTCCCCGGACGTGGCCGCGGTTTTGCGGGCAGTCTTGGCCTTGCTTCCGGTGACCCGGTGGCCGGCGTCGATGTACGGCGCTACGGCCTCGCGGAACGCCTGGGCGTTGTCGTCGCTGAGGTCGATGGAGTATTCCTTGCCCTCAAAGGCGAACGAGATGGTGTTCGACGTCTCACCCAGGTCGGTTCCATCGAGATCGTCGATGAACCTGACCTGAAATTGCTGAGCCATTGCTTCCCCCTACAGTGATGGCAGTTATTGCAGAGTCACAGTATGCATCACAGGAATGAATGAGACGCGATCACATTCCTCGGCGATTGAGGCCAAGGGTGTTTCGCGAACTGCATCTCGTTCGTATCGGTTTGGGCCTCGAGGTCACCCGTAGTGGTAGCGGCAGGTGGCGATACGTACTTCGGTGTCGGTGACTTTGTAGACGAGGCGGTGTTCGTCGGTGATTCGTCTGGACCAATATCCGGCGAAGTCGTATTTGAGGGGTTCGGGTTTGCCGATCCCGTCATTGCCGTTGCGTTTGATATCCAGCAGGAGGGAATTGATCCGTTTGAGGATCTTGCGGTCCTGCTGTTGCCACCAGAGGTAGTCCTGCCAGGCGTTTTCATCCCAGACGAGCAGCATGTCAGTCGGCGTCGAGCAGCTCGCGGGTCTGACCTCGGCCGGCCTCGAGCCTCTCCATTGCGTCCAAGAGCCGGCGGGCGTTGGCCGGGGATCGCATCAGGTGGGCGGTCTCGCGCAGTGACTCGTAGTCCTCGAGGGAGACCATGACCACCGGCTCATGGCCAGCACGGGTGATGACGACCTCTTCGCGGTCATTGGTGACCCCGTCGAGGACCTCGGCGTAGCGTGCCCGGGACTCGGTGTAGCTCATAGTCTTCATGTCGAACCTCCTGTACGTAAAACCGTACAACGTCGGAGTGTGCGGGGCAACTTGTCTCTCTTCGTTGCGGAGCGTCGATGCGCGTTCAGGGAACCCGCCGCACATGCTGCATACGCGGCCGCTGGGTTACCGCAGCGACGCCCCGCCGCGCGCGCAGCAGCGCCTCGTCCTTGATGTTCTCGCTCACGACCATTCGGCTGAGGATTCGCTTCTGCGTTTCGGGTGTCCAGTAGATCTTGAGATGCTGACGAGCCCGGGTGATGGCGGTGTAGAAGATGCTGTGCGAGATTCGCTTCTCACTGGCGTCTGTGATCACAACTTTAACGCTCGCGAACTCGAGGCCCTGCGCGCGGTGGATCGAGACGGCGTACGCGATCTGGAACGGCAGCACCGTGGTCGAGGAGTCGTCATCGTCATCAGTATTCGCACGCTCGAGCACGTCGAACTGCACGACGGTGTCCGACACCCACCGCAGGTCCGCACCCCAGAAATCCGCTGTCGTCACGGTTCGCTTGATGTCAACGTCGAAGGTGATCCGGCCGGGTACGTACTCGATCTTGGTGATCGTGCCCTTCATGTTGTTAAAGATCACCGGCCGGAACCGGTCTGTCTCGTTAAAAAGAACGGGGTCGCCGACCTTGAAAGTTGAATCGCCCCACACGACGGCGGGGTTCGGGTTACTCGTCTGCATAAAGCGGTTGATGTTGTTAATGCCGTAGAGACCGTCGTAGTTCAGGCAAAGCACAATCTCGTCCGGGTCGACGCGAGCGAATAGCGATCCATCAAGCGCCCCGGCGTACGCGCTTCCAGAGATCGACTCCTCGATTCTGTCGTCGAGCGTCCGCACTCGGTTCCAGAGCGTCAGTAGGGCACCGTCGTTCGTGCGGTACGGCTCCGTGAGCTCAGACACGGAGTCGGGCGGGATGTATGAGCGGATCGTCCTGAACCAGTTGCCGAACTCTATTGACTCGATCTGATAGACGTCGCCGACTAGCACGAGGAGGTCGAACGAGGTCTTATCTAGAACCTTCAGCAGATCGGCGTTGCCGACGGTGCTGCACTCGTCAATGACGAGCAAATCGAAGTGCATCCAGCTCGTGGACCCGCTTCCCAAGTGGCTGTCGATCGTGCTGAAGTGCGCATCGCTCGAATCGGCGCGACTACGAAGGTTGTCGACGGCGGTGTTGGTCTTGGCGAGGAAAAGCTGCCGAGTGCCGTCGAAGTACTTGGAGATGTGCTCCACCATGCGGGTCTTGCCGGTCCCGGCCGCACCGTAGATGAGGGCGACTTTGGACTCCGCAAACAACCGAGTCAGCGCGTCTGCCTTCAGCTCATCGTCAATCTCAAATGGGTTGGCATCGATCCATGCCCTCGCGTCAGTCTCGTGATTAGCGAGACCGCTTGCCGCGATTGCCTGAAGCTTGCTGATGATCGTGACCGAGTCGTTTTCATATCCGGTGATGAGGACATGGCCTTTGTCGTGCTCCATGACCCGCGGCTTGTGCTTCTCTGTCGGAGGAAGGAGGCCGTTGTACTTCGCGACCAGCTGATCGAGGTCGCCGAGGTCCTCGAGCTCGGTGTCCGGCGTGTAGATGGTGCCGTGTTGCTCGACGTTGTTCATGACGCGGCGAGCCAAGAACTCGTGCTCGCGCCCCTCATTGCTGAGCGCCGTGGCGAGGTCGAAGAAGCGCGGTGTGTGGCGGCGAGGGTAGGAACAGAAGGGCATGGTGTCGAAGGGGCGTGACATCGGAGTGAGATGTAGGTTCGACAGCGGCCCACAACGTTCTGGTTGGTACTGCGCTCGTACCACCATGTTGTTCATACCCAGAAGCAGGTAACGCAGGATCCGCGAACCGGGCCGGTTGTGTCGGATGATGTCTCGCGAGCTCTGGAGCATGGTGAAGATCTCGTCCGACCGCTTGATGCCGTCGGTCGCCCACGTGCGAATGCGCCCGAAGTCCGCATCGGGCATATCGATCAAGTCCAGCAGGCTGAACTTGGTGGTCGTCAGGTACTGCATGAGGTTGCGGTACTCGAGTTGCCCCGCCTGCACCTTGGTCTGCTGACCGAAAAAGCGCGCGTAATTGTTGAACTCGCAGGGACGTATCGACACCTCCCACGAGCGAATCAGGACGATCGGCATAGCTTGTCCGAACACAGCGATTGAGCTGCGCTCCAACTCAATGTTCGCGGCGTAGGAGTCCGACACTTCGATGTTGGTGAAGCCGATGATGCGGTCGAACTTGCTCGTTCTATTGTGCGCCGGCGCGAAGGTGACTTCGTAGTAGATCCGCCTACTCGCATAGAAGGGCCGCGAACTGAGGACGTAGTACCGATCGCGTCGCGGACCGCCCGGAGGCGCCGAGCCCGGCGCTGCGATCTGGGCCGCGATCTTCTCGTGGTACTCGCGAAGCAATGGATCGAGGTCGAGAGGGAAAAGCTCGAGGTTTCGCAGGATATCGGTGCCGAGGTGATCTTTCGCGATCTGGCGCGTGCGCAGCAGGTACTCGTAGTACTTCAACATCAGCCGCTCGGAAGGGTCGCTGTCGAGCGTGAAGTGGGACACGCTGACCTGCAGCATGGCGTGAAAGCGCGTCAGCGGACGGTACTTGGCCTGCGCCTTCGCGAAGTCACGAGCGGGGTCGAACTGCGTCTGGTAAGTGAAGCGCAGCGCTGGATCGCCCGTATGCGCCCAAACGATCATCGCTTCGACGAGATCGCGGAGGTACTGCAGAACGTTCTTCGAGAGGAACCCTCGGTCCGCGGTGATCATCGAGATGTTCGTGTCGATGGCATCGCTGGCAGCGCGAACTTGCCCCTCAAGCGTTGCCATTAGAGGACCCGCTCGTGGAGCTGATCAGCAGCGAACCCAGCCGGGTCGTCCGCAGCGATTAACATATGCGGATCTTAACTGCGCCGACCGATGGTCCTGCCCGCACAGGCCCTTCGCTCCGCTCGCGGCCACTCAGCGGCATCATTTGGCTTGGCGCCGGGGTTGTCCGCGCCGACGGGCAGCATCACCCCGAGGCCACCGCGACACAACGGCACGCGGGCTACCCGCCGAGCGCGGCTGCGGTAACATCGGTAACCAGTAACGTTACCGGTTACCCGTTACCAAGTACCGAACCCGGAGAGGCTTGCCATGTCGACGTCGGAGAAGATCGCCAAAGCGTACGGGGTGCTGCTCGCGCGGGGTGAGAAGGTCACCGTGCGGGCCGTGCAGCGCGAGGCGGGAGTGCGGATCGGCGAGGTGGCCGCGTGGATGCGTGAGCACGCCGGCGGGGCGGCTGGGGATGTGCCCCAGGCGCCGGATCTGTCTGAGGCGATGACGCCGATGGTGCAGTCAGTGTGGGCTGCGGCGTGGAAGCGAGCCGCGGAGCAGGCCGATGAGGCGACCGCGGTGGCGCTCGATGCCGCTCGCGGCGGTGAGGCGCAGGCCTTGGAGGCGGCCGAGCAG
>NZ_JAALDX010000144.1 GCF_014145095.1 Dietzia sp. SLG310A2-38A2
TGACCCCACACTCAGATGCGAAGAGCCGTTTAACCGTTCAGCTCAGCCCGCTCCTTGCCAAAGGGTCTGGACAGCGGCACTCGGGCCTGGCATCTGAGAGAGAACGGCTGTCACCAGTGTGCCGGGGGCTAACGTGGCCGTCATGATCTGGCTATGGATATTCGCCGTGCTGATAGTCGTGCTGGTCGGTGCTGCCGTCCTGCCTTGGCGAGCCCGGCAGCCTCGCGAGGGATTCCCGTGGTTCTGGCTGTCCTTCCCGGCAGCGGTATTCCTGGTGGCCGGGTCGCTCCGCGTGTGGCTCCCGGCTTTCGGCATGCCCGGTGGCTGGATGATGTACTTGCCACTGGCAAACAGGCAGGCCGTGATCGGTATCGCGGGCCCTGAGCATTACTGGATTATGCAGTCTCGTTCGGTGGGGGCATGGATCCTCCCGATACTCGCACTTGCCGTGGTGGGGCTATCGGTATGGGCGTGGAAGCGCGGCCGAGTGTAAATCGACGGTCTCGAAAATGCCGGGTGGGGGGGTGACCGGCCTGGGCCTCTACGCTGGGGCATGACTGCTGACTCCGCACTTGTCTTCAGAACTCGGAGGACAGGCGTGACGTCAGGCGCCTGAGGAAGGGTCGAGTTCGCGCGTTTTACAATTCAACACCGCCAGCCTTACATAACGTAAGCTCTCGGCGACCTATACATTTTGGTGGCGACGCATTCGTTCGTGAGAGCCCCAATCGGTGAGGCCTTCGACGAGCCCCTCGACAAGAACCTATCCGGCTGCGTCACGATCACTCCCTGAGGTCGCGTCGGCCTCGATGGCCCGGGGAGGGTCAACCGTTCCCGCTGCTGCGCCCCTCCACGCTCCGGCCGTCGCTGCTGTGTCGCCGGACCAGTTCGACCGCGTCCCGGAGCCCGAGACCCGGGTACGCGACCCGGAGTCGGCGGACCGCGTCGACCTCACCGGACGAGGCCTGCACCGCCTCGGAGACCTCCGCCGCCCCGAGCTCGGAGGCGATGCGGCGCGAGCGGTCCTCGCCGCTGGCCCCGAACCACCACC
>NZ_JAALDX010000145.1 GCF_014145095.1 Dietzia sp. SLG310A2-38A2
TTCTCGCCGGGCCCGACCAGGAGGCGCCCGACTGGGTGGTCCGTGCCTGCGTTCCGGTGCTGCGCGACTGGGGGTGGGACGAGCGCCCCGCCGGCGTGGTGGCCCTGCTCACGGGCGAGAGACCGATCCTCGTGGGGAGTCTGGCCCGCGCGCTCGCGCAGATGGGCCGCATGGACCACCTCGGGGAGCTCACCCGAGACGCCGCGCTCCCCGCGGTGACCGCCCAGAACTCGGCCTACCGGGTCGCTCAGCTGTGGGGCACGCTGACCGGCCCCGCGACCGACCCCACCGGGCCCGTCCTGTTGATCACCGATCTGTTCGGGACGGGCTGGACGGCCACGGAGGCCGCCAGACATCTGCGCTCCGCCGGGGCACCGGCCGTCCTGCCACTGGCGGTGGCCACCGCCGGCTGACCCGACGAGTGTGCTGCAGCGGCCGAGCCGTCGACTCAGGATAATCGCGTCCATGGACTTCTCAGCGTCTCCGCTTCGGCGCCTCGGGCCCGGGTTCGCCACCTCCGACCCTCGGGATCTCCCATGAGCGCCCTGACGGTGGCCGCACTCGCGGTCGGGTTCGTCCTCCTCGTCGCGGGCGGGGAGTCACTTGTCCGTGGGGCCGGCAGACTGGCCGTCACCCTGGGGATCTCTCCGCTGGTGGTGGGGTTGACCGTCGTCGCCTTCGCCACCTCGACCCCGGAACTCGCGGTGAGTGTCGACGCGGCCCTCAGCGGCCACCCGGGCCTGGCGGTCGGCAACGTCGTCGGCAGCAATATCGCGAACATCCTGCTCATCCTGGGGCTCACGGCGTTGATCGCCCCGCTGGTCGCCAGATCCCGGATCGTGCGCGTCGACATCCCCATTATGGTGGGGTTCTCGATCATCCTGCTGGTGCTCGCTCTCGACGGGGTGATCAGTTCCCTCGACGGGCTGCTGCTGCTCGCCGGGGTGGTGGCGTACGTCGTGGCGACAGTGGTCATTTCGCGCAGGCGCAGCGCCGACCCGACCGACACGGCGCAGGACGGGTCGGCCATGGAGGACGCGGAGGACGCGGAGGGCGCGGTCGGCGTGGACTCTGCCGAGGATGGGACGTCGCACTCGGTGCTCAAGAGCAGCGCGATGGTCGCGCTGGGCGTTCTCATGCTGGTCGTGGGAGCGCGCCTGTTGGTCACCGCGGCGAGCGACCTCGCGGCGGCCTGGGGCATGAGCGATCTGGTCATCGGCCTCACGGTGGTGGCGATCGGCACGTCCCTCCCCGAGCTCGCGACCAGCCTGGTGGCCGCGTTCCGGGGCGAGCGCGACCTCGCCATCGGGAACATCGTCGGCAGCAACATGTTCAACATCGGTGCCGTCCTGGGCGTCACCTCGCTCATCACGCCCATCGAGGTCGCGGCGGGGGCGATCCGTTTTGACCTACCGATCATGGTGGCGGTGGCACTGGCCCTCCTTCCCATCGCATTCACCGGCATGGCGATCAAGCGCTGGGAGGGGTTCCTCTTCGCCGGGTTCTACGCGGCCTACATCGCCTACGTGGTGCTCCAGGCGTCAGACCACGACGCCCTGGAGCCGTTCAGCACCGCGATGCTCTGGTTCGTCATCCCCTTCACAGCGCTATGGCTGATCGTGCTGGCCACCTACGAACTCGGGGTGATCCGGGGCCGGAGACACGCGCGAAGGGACCCCGTCCCACAGGAGTAGTGCCCCCACAGGAGTAGCGCCGCGATGACGCGGGAGGCCGAGCCCGGTTGCGGCCCGGTCCCGGGTCAGGACAGTTCGGCGAAGCGCTCGGTATCGCGAACCCGGCCGGAGACGATGACGGTGTCGCCCGCGGTGAGGACCGTCTCGGCGGTGGCGTAGGTGAACCCCTCCCCCGGGCGTTTGATGGCGACCACCGTGACTCCGAAGTCGGCGCGGATGCTGCTCTGCCCGAGCGGCTGGTCGAGAGCGAACGACGGCGCGGACGTCTTGACCATGGCGAAGCCGTCGTCGAACTCGATGTAGTCGATCATCCGGCCCCGGACCAGGTGGGCCACCCGCTTACCCATGTCGTGCTCGGGTCGCACGACGTGGTGGACCCCGATCTGGGTGAGGATCTTGGCGTGGGAGTTGCTGGTGGCCTTGGCCCAGATGTTGGGCACGCCCAGGTTGATGAGAACCGAGGCGGTGAGGAGGCTGGCCTCGAGATCGGAGCCCATTCCCACGACCGCCCGGTCGAACTGGTGGACCGACAACTGGCGCAGTGATTCGTCGTCGGTGGTGTCCGCCACCACCGCGTGGGTCAGACGGTGGGAGATCTTCTGCACCACGGCGTCGCTGGAGTCCACGCCCAGGACCTCGGCGCCCTGCGCCATCAGTTCCAGGGCCAGGGACTTGCCGAACCGGCCCAGTCCCAGAACCACGACAGCATCGGGAGCTCGTCGTCTAGCCAATGAGGGGCCTCTCTGCGGGAAGGTCGTACCGACGGCCGCGCTGGCGCGCGGCCAGTGCACTGACCATGGTGATCGGACCGATGCGCCCGAGGTACATCAGCAGTATCAGTATCCACTGGCCCCAGTGGGGAAGCTCTGCGGTGATCCCCGTGGACAACCCCACCGTGGCGAACGCCGAGGTGACCTCGAACAGCAGCTCGTTGAGTCCGAAAGGCGTCCCGGCCAGCAGCACGATCGTCGAGGTCATGACGAGCCCGATTCCGATCAACGCCACCGCGAGCGCCTGCCGCTGCACCCGGGTGTCCACGCGACGATCGAGGATGGTCACCGATCTCTCACCCCGTACCTCGGCGATGATGATGAACAGCAACAGGGCGAAGGTGGTCACCTTGATCCCGCCGGCGGTGCCACCGCTGCCCCCGCCGATGAACATCAGCACGTCGGTGACCAACAGCGTCGCGTCGTCCAGGTCCGCGTAGTCGACGCTGTTGAACCCGGCCGTCCGGGGCATCACGCCCTGGAACGCGGCCACCAGGGCCTTCTGTGCCGCACTGTAGCTCTGGAGGGTGCGGGCCCACTCCAACGCGAGGACCGCGCCGAAGCCGAGAGCCAGCAGCACCGCCGTGACCGAGACCGTCAGTCGTGTGTGCAGGGTCCACCCCGCCCGCGACCGGCTTCTGGGAGCCGTCCGGCGCAATCGCCGACCGACCTCGAACAGGACCGGGAATCCCAGGCCGCCCAGGATCACCGCGATCATCAGGGGAACGCAGATCCACGGGTCGGTGGCGAACCCGATCATGTTGTCGCTGTAGAGGGCGAACCCGGCGTTGTTGAACGCCGAGATGGAGTGGAACACCCCGAGCCACAGCGCTCGCAGCACGGGTTCGTCGTAGCCCAGGGCGAAACGGAGGGTCAGCGCCGCCGCGGTGACGAGCTCGATCAGGATGCTCAGCCGGATCACGCCGACGACGACGTCGCGGACGTCGCCGAGCTCGGAGGCCCGGGCCTCGGCTGCGGTGTTCATCCGGGCCTTGAGCCCGATCTGGTCGGCCAGCATCAGTCCGACCATCGAGGCCATGGTCATGATGCCCAGGCCGCCGGCCTGGATCAAGGCGAGGATGACCACCTGCCCGAACCCTGACCAGTGCACAGGGGTGTCCACGACGATCAACCCGGTCAGGCACATCGCCGAGGTCGCCGTGAACAGCGCCTCCGTCACTCCGGTACTGCCACCGGGTTCGACCGCTCCGGGGAGCAGCAACAACGCGGTTCCCACCACGATCGCCGCGGCGAAGCTCATCGCCACGACCCGGACCGGGCTCAACACCACCCACCCGGACAACCGCCGTATCCCGGACGGCCACACCCGCCTGTCACCACCAGTCACGACCACAGACTGTAGACCCACGATTCCGAGCAGCAGTCGCTGAACCCGCCACCTCTCCACCATGGAGCGATCCACTGTTAGGTGGCGACCGAGACGGGCCTGATGCCGTCAAACGACGCCCGTTGCGTGCGGCACGGTGCAATGACACATGCGCCTAGACGGAACTGATCGCGCGAAACCGCTGTACACACGGCACCTACAGCAGCGCAGAGGCCCTGCCGACACGACGCCGGCGACAGATCGTCACGGACTGTGGCCCACGCCACAATCTTGTTGTAGGATAACCATCGTTAGCCTCGGGCGGAACGAGAAGAACTGCGCTGCGCCCGATCACCGCTCGAACCCTGACGTCATCATCGGAGTGCCGGAGCGCTCTGGCCGACGCCACGGGTCGAGAACCACAACGAAGGACGGTACCGCCGTGCAGTCATCACTCATCTCTCTGTCCTCCATGGAGAGAGTCCACATCGGGACCCCCGTCGCGCAGGCCGCGGCACAGGAAGCGGAGTTGCTCGGCGCGAGCCGAGTCTTCGTTGTCTGCAGTGGGACACTGCACTCCCAGACCGACGAGATCCAGCGGGTGGTCGAGGCCCTGGGCGAGCGCGTCGTCGGCCTGTTCGACGCGGTCCGACCCCACGTGCCCCGTGAGGACGTCATCGCGGCGACCCTGGTCGCGGCCGAGGCGGACCCGGACATGCTGCTGTGCGTCGGCGGCGGGTCGGCGACGGACCTGACGAAGATCCTCGCGGTCACCCTGGAGCACGGGATCCGCGAGGCGTCCGATATGGACGGCTACCACCTCCAGGTCAATCCCGACACCTCGGTGACCGCCCCGAGCTTCTCGGCTCCGAGCATCCCCGTGGTCGTGGCGCCCACCACCCTCGCCGGCGGCGAGTTCAACGCCCTGGCGGGATCGACGGACGAGAAGACCAACGTCAAGGAGGGCTACGTCCACCCGGCGATGACCCCGCGGGCCGTCATCCTCGATCCCGCGCTCACGCGGCACACGCCGGAGTGGCTGTGGCTCTCGACCGGGGTGCGCGCCCTGGACCACGCCTTCGAGACCCTGGGCTCCCTCGAGTCGAACGGGTACTACGACGGGATGGCGATGAACGCCATCCGCCTGCTCTCCGAAGGCCTCGTACGGGTGAAGGAGGACGCGGACGACCTGGAGGCCAGGCGGATGTGCCAGGTCGGGGCCTGGTCCTCGATGGTCGCGATCGTCGCGGGCCTCGACATGGGCATCAGCCACGCGGTCGGGCACGCGCTCGGCGGGTCGTTCAAGGTCCCGCACGGGTACACCTCGTGCGTCATGGCGCCCTTCGCCCTGGAGTACAACCGAGAGGTCAACGACCATCGCCAGGCCCTGATCAGCGTCGCCTTCGGCGAGCCGCAGACGCCCGCGCACGAGCTCGCCGACTCGCTCATCCGGCGGCTCGGCATGCCGCGGTCGCTGGACGAGGTCGGGCTGTCCGAGGACGACCTCCCCAGCCTGGCGGCGTACACCTTCAAGGACATCTGGTGCGGGACCAACCCCAATCCGATCGCGAACGCGGACGCGCTGGTTCCCCTGTTGCGTCGAGCGCTCTGATCAGCGACACGGATCGAGACGGCCCCCTTTCGCCTGTGGCGAAAGGGGGCCGTCTCGTCTGCGCGGGCGCGGCGTGCGGCAGCGCTACCCGGTCACCTCGCCCGCGCCGCCGCGGACCCCGCTCCGGTGCCTGAGAATGCCGTCGACGATGAAGTCCACGTACGTGGCGACCAGCGCATCGATGTCGTAGTCGTCCCGCAGCCACCAGCTCACGCCGTTCATGAGGTCCAAGACGGCGACGGCCGCGCGCAGCGGATCGTCGACGCCGAACTCCCCGGCGCGGATACCGGCGGCGATCACGTCGCGCACCCGCCGCTGGTAGTACTTCCGGTACTCGACCACGCGTTCACGGTGTTCCTCCGTCAGCGCGGACAGCTCCCGCAGGCTCACCAGATGCTCCACCCGGTTCACCGCCAGGTGGCGGAGGTGGACGTCGACCAGTGAGGTGAGCCGCTCGGCCGGCGTCCCGGCTTCGTCGAGGACGAGCAGGTGCTCCTCCACCGGGACCCGGGTCATCTTGAGTGCGATCGCGTAGAGGATCTCCTCTTTGGAGCTGAAGTGGTTGTACAGGCTGGCGCCCTTGATCCCCACCGAATCGGCGATGCCGCGCATCCCCGCCGAGTGGTAGCCCTGCTCGGCGAAGTACTCGGCCGCCGCGGCCAGTATCGAGTCGCGTCTACTGGGCTCGGTGTTCAGCGTCTCAGTCCTTTGCGTGAAGGCGGCGTAGCTCTCTCTTGAGCAGTTTGCCCTGTGGGTCCGTGGGAAGCTCGTCCACGATCGTGATCACCTTGGGGACCTTATAGCCTGCGAGCACGGTCTTGCAGTGCTCTCGCAGCTCCGGACCCGACAGATCACTGCCGTCGACCGCGATGACGAAACCGGTGACGGCCTCGGACCAGTACTCGTCCGGGAGACCGACGACTGCCGCGCGCGCCACCCCGGGATGGGCCTGCAGGACCCGCTCGACCTCCTGGGAGGACACGTTGTATCCGCCCGTCTTGATCATGTCCTTGTTGCGGTCGAGGAAGAACATGTTGCCCTCGGCGTCGCGTCGCACGATGTCTCCGGTGTGGAGCCAGCCCCCGTCGAGGACCGCGGCGGTCTTCTCCGGATCCTTGTAGTACCCCGCCATCACCGACGGCGTGCGGCACAGGAGCTCCCCGCTCTCGGCCTCGTTCCCGTCGGCGTCGACCACCCTGACCTCCAGATGGCCGACCGGCTTGCCGATCCAGGTGGGGTCCTGCCCGGGAACGTCCTCGAGCTGCTTGAACCATCCGACCGACCCCAACTGGGTCAGTTCCGACTGGCCCCAGTAGGTTCCCCAGATCGACATCGGGGCGGCGCGGTGCCATGCGTCCACCGTCCGCGGGGAGACCTGCCCCCCGTAGGTCAGACACCGCTGGATGGTCCCCACCGCGTCGGGCCCGAAGCCCGGATGGTCCGCCAGGGAGATGAAGAACGTCGGCGTCTGGGCCAGGACCGTGATCTGCTCCGTCCGGATCATGGTCAGCACGTCGGCCGGCGCGAGGCTGGCCGGCAGGACGAGGGTCGCGCCCAGCAGGATGAGGGAGGTCAGGGACCCGATCCCGGCGATGGTGTGGAACGGCATGACGAACAGCCAGACGTCGTCATCCAGGCAGCGCAGCCCCCACGTGTACGCGGGCGCGGTGGAGATCAGATAGTTGCGGTGCGGCAACATGACCCCCTTCGGGGCGGCCTCGGTCCCGCTCGTGTACACGATCATCGCGAGGTCGAGCTCGTCGACGTCACACTCGGGCTCCGTGTCCGGGGAGGACCCGAGGAGGCGGTCGAAATCGTGGCAGCCCGTCTCGTCCGCACTCACGGACTCCGAACCGTCGCGTCCCGTGCAGTCGAGCACGATGATCTCGGGCCGGTTCTCTGACTCACCGAGCGCCGCCCGGACAACCGGGAGGAACTCCGCGGCCACGACCACCGCGGCGGGCTCGAGGTGGGCGAGCTGTTGCGCCACCTCGCCCGCCCCCAACAGCACGTTGATCCCGGAGTAGGCGGCGCCGATCTTGAGGGTTCCGTAGTAGGCGATGACCGACTCCACACGGTTTCGCGCCATGACCGCGACCCGGTCGCCGCGGGCGACCCCGAGTCCGAGGAGCATGTGGGCGGCCCGGTTGGCGCCCCGGTCGAGCTCGCCGTAGGTGGTCACCGTCCGACCGCCACCGGGTGCGTAGGAGACGATCGCGGCCTTGCCGGCCCGGCTCTGCGCATGACGGCGGAGCTGGTCACCCAATGTCGCCCGTCCCAGGAGGGCGGACTGAGCTGAGGTCAGGGAGCGGTCCGGGGTGGCCCCGTCCCCCGAGGGCTGGCGCGGATCGGTGACACTCGACTCGACGCGTACCGGCTGTTCCATGATTTCTCGCTCTCCCGCACTACTTACGGCCGTTAGTATGATCTGGCTCATACTGGCATCGTCGGCTGACGCGGTCAACCCCGGCGCACACGACCGTTCCGCGAGCTTGTCCGCAGCAGAATCCCAACCCCTTGGCCGCCTGACTAACTGCTGTTAGTCTGCGGAGTATGACCACAGTCACTGATTCGGACCGTCGCCGACTCCGCTCGGCGGTACGCCGGGGCAACGTCCCGACCATGCTCGCCGTCCTGCTCGAGCTGACGGCCGATGAGCGGTGGATGGCCCCCCGTTACCAACCCACCCGCAGCCGGGGCATGGACGACAACTCGACCGGGGGCCTCCCGGACGAGATCCAGGGAGAGATCCAGGAGGCGCTGGTCGACGCGGTCGAGCGCTGGTGGGAGTCGGACGAGCCCTCCCGACGGGAGATGGGCAACTCGGACGTCGAGCGGCTGCTCAACTTCACCTGCGGTGAGACCGT
The DNA here is from genome assembly GCF_014145095.1 of Dietzia sp. SLG310A2-38A2. Classification (GTDB taxonomy): domain Bacteria; phylum Actinomycetota; class Actinomycetes; order Mycobacteriales; family Mycobacteriaceae; genus Dietzia. Next base: position 8,271 of record NZ_JAALDX010000145.1, read on the forward strand.
GCCGCCGGACTTCGCCCCGATGATGGCGGAGATCGTCAACGGGCCGCAGATCGCACCGGCTGCCGCCGAAGCCGACGACCGTCTCCACGCCATCGTGATCGGCGCCGGCATCGCGGGAATGCTGGCCTCCGTCGAGTTCACCCGTGCCGGGATCCCCCACGTGATCCTGGAGAAGAACGACGACGTCGGTGGTTCCTGGTGGGAGAACCGCTATCCCGGCGCCGGGGTGGACACTCCCAGCCACCTCTATTCGATCTCCTCGTTCCCCCACAACTGGTCCACGCATTTCGGCAAGCGCGACGAGGTCCAGGGCTACCTCGAGGACTTCGCCGAGGCGAACGACATCCGGCGGCACGTCCGCTTCCGCCACGAGGTGACGCGCGCGGAGTTCGATGAGCCGGGGCAGTCCTGGCGCGTGACGGTCCGGCGGCCCGACGGCGAGTCGGAGGTCCTGGAGGCGCCGATCCTGATCAGCGCGGTCGGCCTGCTCAACCGCCCCAAGGTCCCGGACTTCCCGGGCATGGAGAGCTTCTCAGGTCGCCTCTTCCACTCCGCCGAGTGGCCGAGCGAGCTCGACGATCCGGACTCCCTCCGGGGAAAGAGGGTGGGCATCGTCGGGGCGGGCGCCAGTGCCATGCAGATCGGGCCGGCCATCGCGGACCGTGTCGGATCCCTGACGGTCTTCCAACGCTCGCCCCAGTGGATCGCCCCCAACGACGACTACTTCGCGCCCATCGACGAGGACGTGCACTGGCTGATGGACCACGTCCCCGGGTACCGGGAGTGGTATCGGGCCAGGCTGTCGTGGATCTTCAACGACAAGGTGTACCCGACCCTCCAGGTGGACCCCGAGTGGCCGGAACCGAGCGCCTCGATCAACGCGACCAACCACGGTCACCGCAAGTTCTACGAACGCTACCTCCGCGATCAGCTGGGCGACCGCGACGACCTCATCGAGGCGTCACTGCCGGACTATCCCCCATTCGGCAAGCGGATGCTGCTGGACAACGGCTGGTTCGCGATGCTGCGCAAGCCCCAGGTCACGCTGGTCCCCCGCGGGGTCCAGGCGGTGACACCCACCGGGCTGATCGACTCCGACGGCGTCGAGCACGAACTGGACATCATCGTCATGGCGACCGGCTTCCACAGCGTGCGGATCCTGCACCCGATGGACATCGTGGGTCGATCAGGCCGGTCAACTCGGGAGATCTGGGGAGAACACGACGCGCGGGCCTACCTGGGGATCACGGTTCCCGACTTCCCGAACTTCTTCATCATGACCGGGCCCAACACGGGCCTCGGCCACGGGGGGAGTTTCATCACGATCCTGGAGTGCCAGGTCAGGTACATCATGGATGCCGTGGAGCTGATGCGTTCGCAGGACCTCGGCGTTATGGAGTGCCGCAGTGAGGTCAACGATCGCTACAACGAGGCCGTCGATCGGCAACACGCGCAGATGGTGTGGACCCATCCCGCGATGGAGAACTGGTACCGCAACCCGGATGGTCGCGTCGTGTCGGTACTCCCCTGGCGGATCAACGACTACTGGGCCATGACCAACGAGGTCGATCCCGCGGACTTCCATACCGAGCCGGTCCGCGCGGGGTCGGCCCCGGCCCTCACCACCGGACGGTGAGCGTGCGGGACGAGGCAGCCGGGAACCTGCACGGCGGACCTCTGGACGGCGTCCGGGTGGTCGAGATGGAGGCCATCGGGCCGCTGCTGCACGCGGGGCTCATGCTGGCGGACCTGGGCGCCGACGTGATCCGCGTGGTGCGACCCGTCCCGGTGGGTGCCGACGACGGCAACGACGACGCGAACTCGGGGATGCTCCGGGGCAGGACCGAGGTCGCGGTCGACCTGACCGACCCGGACGGGCTGCGCCGGGTGCGCGAGCTGGTGGGGAGAGCTGACGTGCTGATGGAGGGATCCCGTCCCGGCACGATGGAGAAGCTCGGTCTCGGCCCCGACGTGTGGCAGCAGGAGAACCCGGGGTTGATCTACGGCCGCATGAGCGGCTGGGGTCAGGAGGGACCGCTGGCCCGCGTGGCCGGACACGACATCAACTACCTGGCACTGTCCGGCGCCCTGGGGCAGCTCGGACCGGCCTCAGGACCGCCGTCGCCGCCGCTGAACCTCGTCGGCAACTTCGGTGGGGGGTCGATGTTCCTGCTGGTGGGGATCCTGTCCGCCCTGCACGAGAGGCAGCGGACCGGCCGGGGTCAGGTCGTGGATGCGGCGATGGTCGACGGCACCGTTTCCCTGACGGGTCTCGTCCGTTCATGGCAGCACGCCGGCCGGTGGTCCCCCCGACGAGGCACCAACCTGCTCGACGGGTCGGCGCCGTTCTACCGGGCCTACGGGTGCGCCGACGGCCGGTTCATCGCGGTGGGAGCGCTCGAGGACGTGTTCTACGACCGCGTCGTACGCGGGCTCGGGCTGGATCCGGCCGCTCTGCCGAATCGCTGGGACAACACCAACTGGGACGCTCTGACCGAGATCTTCGGGCAACGGTTCGCCTCGCGCGAACGCGACGCTTGGGCCGAGGTCTTCGACGAGCTGGACGCGTGCGTCACACCGGTGCTCTCGCTCCGCGAGGCCACGTTCCACGACCACGCGGCACAACGGGGGGCTTTCGTCGACGCCGGGGGCTACCCGATGCCCGCCGCCGCCCCTCGGATGAGCTCCTCCCGCGGAGCAGCCCCACCACCGGGGAAGACGGACGTGGACGCGGCCCTGTCGAGGTGGGGCGATCGGCGCCGCAGTCTCACACCCGGAGGCTGAGCGTCCGGAGGCGTCGTACCAGCAGGCTCTGGTGCCACTCGGCGTGGGAGGAATCGATCTCGGGGAAGGAGTCGAGGCCCAGGAGGAAGTCGAGAGCGGCGAGCGACTCCATCCGTGCGAGCGCTGCGCCCACGCAGAAGTGGATGCCGCGCCCGAACGACAGGTGCGAGCCCTCCCCCCGGTCCGGCCTGAACTGACCCGGTCGGCTGAACTGTCGGTCGTCCCGGTTGGCGCTGCCCCAGAGCAGGAACAGGTGTGTGCCGGCGGCGAGACCGACCCCGCCGAGTTCTGTGTCCCTGACGACGTGGCGGTAGTGCCCCCGGAACGGCGCCTCCAGCCTGAGCGTCTCCTCGATGAAGAGCGGGCGCGCGGCGGGGTCCGACCGAAGTGGATCCAGCCACTCCGGGTGCTGCCCCAGACGCCAGGCCAGTGACCCCAGATGTCCGACCGTCGATTCGATCCCCGCCGCCACCAGCTGGACCAGGACCTGCACCGCGACCTCGTGCGTCATATCGGCGTCGTCGACCAGTCGGGCGAGGTCGCCGAGCACCGACGCCGGGCGCGTGCCGCGCGCCTCTGTGAGCTTGTCGGAGAGGTACTCGATCAGTTCCCCGACGGATCGGACCGAGTCGTCGAGCTCGTCGGCCGTGACCATCCCGTCCAGCATCCGCGTACTGGCGAACGCCCAGTGACACAGCGCGTCGCCGTCCTGCTGGGGCAGACCCATGAGGGTGGCGACGACCGAGGCCGGGAGGCGTTCGGCGATGTCCTTCACCCAGTCGATGCCGCCGTCCCGGTGGCCCTCCGCCCACAGCTCGCGAAGTCGGGTGTCGATGACCGGTCTCCAGGCTCGGAGCTTGCGCGGGGTGATCGACGGCATGACCAGTGACCGGTGTGCCCGGTGGATCTTCCCGTCCGCGGTGGCCAACACGTGCACGGGGGACCCGAGTTCGGCGACGGGAAATTCGGTGACCTGCCCGTCCGGCGCCACGACCATCGTCGCGGTGAGGTTGGACGAGAAGTCCTCGACCCGGGCTGTCGCCTCCACCATCAGGTCCCAGGACCGGACGGCGTAGAACGACGAGTCCCCGATACGTCCGATCCCCGGCGACACACGTGACGGATCGAGGAGGCCCATGACGTCACCTGCGCTCTGCATATCTGTCACCCTTGCGCACGAGCCCGTGCCGCACGGTGGTTTGAGAGACACAGTGGTGCCGGGGCCGCCGCGCTCAGGCCACGGGAGCGGTGGCGTTCCTGCGGGTTCCGCCGAGCAGCACCAGCCCCACCCCGCTGGCCAGGGAGATCGCGGCACTGATCAGCAGTAGCGTTCCGAGCCCTATCGTCGGGATCACGGTGCCCGCGATCCCCGGTGCGACGACGGAGCTCACGGCGCCCACGACCAGGCACGTCGTGAACGCCGCTCCGGCGCGATCCGGCACCAGTTCGGCGGTCCACACCGCCAGCACCGCCGAGCCGGTCATGTACCCCGCACCGAAGACGCACGCCGAGACCACGGTCGCGACGAGGGAGTCGCCGGCCGCGCCCAGCAGCACCAACGCCAGGGCCACGATCATCAGGCACATCGCGGCGACCCGGGGGCTGCCCCACCGCCCCGCCATGGCGCCGGTGGTCAGTGCCACCAGGCCGCTGGCGCCTATCAGGACGTAGATCACCGGAACCGCGAGCGCCGGCAGGTCGGTGCCGCCGAGGACGTCTGCGGCGTAGGTGAAGTAGATGACGACGACGGCGAAGTAGACGACCGAGTAGCCGGCGGGGACCGGGAGGGCCCTGGCCAGGGTCGCGAAATCTCGCTGTTCACGCGGGCGTCCGGTCGGGTCGGTGCGCGGCACGAGGAGGAGGTTCACGATCGCCGCGATCACCGCTGCCACCGCGACGCCGACCCACACCAGACGCCACGACGTGTACGTGGCGATGACCGCCAACCCACCCAGCGCGATCAGCCCGGCGCCGGTGCCCGTGGTGATCATCGCCAGCGCCCTGGACTGGAGGCGGGGGGCCACCGTCCGGGTCACGATGTCGGAGTACGGTGCCCAGACCCAGCCGCCCGCACTGCCACACAGCACCGCTCCCGCCGCGAGGAGCCCGGGCGACTGTGCGACCGTCACGATCGCAGCACCCAGCGCGCCACAGACCCCGCCGACGGTGGTGGGCGCACGCGCACCGCGACGCGCCGCCAGCGGACCCGCGAGGACCAGACCCGCGAGGTAACCGGCGAACGTGGCACTGGCGACCAGACCCAGCACCAGTTCCGAGAGCCCGAGCTCCTGACGGATATCAGGAAGTGTCAGTCCGTAGACGTACCGCGCCATACCGAAGGCGACACCGACGACCGCCGCCCCGGCGATCCCGATCCTGGTCGCGGAGGAGGTCACCTCAGTCACTGTGCCCACCTCGGTCAGACCTCGCGCGCCATCGCCCGGCCCGCCTTCATCCCCGAGAAGATGCAGCCGCCGAGGAAGGTGCCCTCGAGCGAGTTGTACCCGTGGACCCCTCCGCCCCCGAAGCCGGCGACCTCCCCGGCCGCGTACAGGCCGGGGAAGGGTTCACCGTCGGGGCGCAGGCACTGGGAGTCCAGCGTGGTCTCGATCCCACCCAGCGTCTTGCGGGTCATGAGGTGCACCTTGACCGCGATCAGCGGGCCACCGGAGCCGGCTGCGGATCCCGTGCCGGCGCCCGAGTCCGCGAGGAGCTTGTGCGGCTTGGCGATACGGGTGAGCTTGTCGGTGAGGACGCGGCGCGAGTTGTGGATGGCCTGCACCTGCGCGTCCTTGGCGAAGGGGTTGTCCATCTGGCCGTCCATCGACAGGACGAACTCGCGTACGTTCTCCACATCCAGCTCGGGCTCGCCTTCGCGGACCAACTCGTTCATCCCGGCGACCAGTTCCTCCAGGGAGTCGGCCACCACCCAGTCCACGCCCTTCTCGGCGAATGCGCCCACCGACGGTGGCAGTCCCTTCTTGGCGCGGGACAGGAACTTCTTGACCACCTTGTCGGTCATCTCCGGATTCTGCTCGGAGCCCGAGAGCACGAACTCCTTCTCCGCGATGGCCGTGTCCAGGATGAACCACGAGTGGTCGTACCCGGTCCGGCGGATGGCCTCGACGGAGGCGGTGGTGTGGAAACCCGGGAACAGCGGCACCGGCATCCGCGCGCCCGTCGCGTCCAGCCACAGAGTCGACGGGCCCGGGATGATGCGGATGGCGTGCGAGGGCCAGATGGGCGCGAAGTTGGCAACCCCCTCGGTGTAGTGCCACATCCGGTCGCGGTTGATGAGGTTCGCCCCGGCCGTGCCCGAGATCTCGAGCATGCGACCGTCGACGTGCTCCGGGACCCCCAGGATGAGATCCCCGGGCGCGTCGCCCAGGCGGTCCGACGGCCAGTACCGGCGCACGAGGTCCGGGTTGCCACCGATCCCGCCCGAGGACACGAGCACCGCGCCGCCCCTGAACTCGAAGGTCCCCGTCTCCTCGCGGGGAGAGGACACGCCCCTGTCCAGATCGCACGGGACGAGGGTGGCGCCGCGGACGCCCACGGCCCGCCCGTCCTCGACCACGATCTCGTCGACGCGGTGACGCACCGCGAATCGCACCCGTCCCTCGGCGGCGGCCGTGCGGACCGGCTCCTCGAACACGCGCACGACCTCGGGCCCGGTACCCCAGGTCACGTGGAATCGCGGGACGGAGTTGCCGTGGCCCCCGACGTCCCCGCCGCCACGCTCCGCCCAGCCGACGGTGGGGATGATCTTCAACCCCAGCCCGTTGAGGTACGTGCGCTTCTCCCCCGCCGCGAACTCCACGTACGCCCGCGCCCACCGCCGGGGCCAGTGGTCCTCGGGCCGGTCGAAGGCGGCCGAACCGAG
>NZ_JAALDX010000146.1 GCF_014145095.1 Dietzia sp. SLG310A2-38A2
GCGACCCCGCTGTGGGGCCCGGCGGATGGGCCCCGACGCCTCGCCGGGACGCCGGGACGACGACCGATCGCGGCCGTCGCCCCGGCGATCAGAAGGGCGCGGTGGGCGAGCCATGAGCCCTCCTCTCGACTACCTACCTACTGGGGCCGTGCTTTCTTGGGCAGCGCGACCCGATGGCCTGGCTCAGGCCTTGAAGCGCGGGAAGGCGCCGGCGCCGGCGTACCGGGCGGCGTCCCCGAGCATCTCCTCGATGCGCAGCAGCTGGTTGTACTTGGCCACACGCTCCGAACGGGCCGGGGCGCCGGTCTTGATCTGGCCACAGTTGCAGGCCACCGCGAGGTCGGCGATGGTCGTGTCCTCGGTCTCGCCAGAGCGGTGCGACATCATCGAGGCGTAGCGGTTGCGGTGCGCCAGCTCGACGGCGTCCAGCGTCTCGGTGAGGGTGCCGATCTGATTGACCTTGACCAGCAGTGCGTTGGCCGCGCCCTTGGCGATGCCGTCCGCAAGGCGCTGGGGGTTGGTGACAAAGAGGTCGTCGCCCACGATCTGGACCTTGTCGCCGATCATCTCGGTGAGGGTGGTCCAGCCCTCCCAGTCGTCCTCGTCGAGCGGGTCCTCGATGGAGACCAGGGAGTAGTTGGCCACCAGGTCGGCGTAGACGTCGGCCATCTCGGCGGCAGAGAGCTGCTTGCCCTCGAAGTGGTACTTGCCGTCCTTGTAGAACTCGGTGGCCGCGACGTCCAGCGCGAGCGCCACATCGGTGCCGAGGGTGTAGCCGGCCTTCTCGATGGCCTCGACGATCACGTCGAGCGCGGCCTTGGTGGAGTCCACCGACGGGGCGAAGCCGCCCTCGTCGCCCAGGCCGGTCGACAGGCCCTTGTCCTTGAGCACGGCCTTGAGGTGGTGGTACACCTCGGCGCCCATGCGCAGGGCCTCGCGGAAGGTGGGCGCGCCGATGGGGGCGATCATGAACTCCTGCACGTCCACGCCCGAGTCCGCGTGGGCGCCGCCGTTGAGGATGTTCATCATGGGCACGGGCAGGACGTGCGCGTTGGCGCCACCGATGAAGCGGTACAGCTCCAGGCCGGCGGCCTCGGAGGCGGCGCGGGCCACGGCGAGCGAGACGCCCAGGATGGCGTTGGCGCCGACGTGGGACTTGTTGTCCGTGCCGTCGGCGTCGAGGAGGGCCTCGTCGACCAGGCGCTGCTCCTCGGCGGGGATGCCGATCACGGCCGGCGCGAGCACGTCCAGCACGGCCTCGACTGCCTTGGTCACGCCCTTGCCCAGGTAGCGGTCGTCGGAGTCGCGCAGTTCCACGGCCTCGTGGGCGCCTGTCGAGGCACCCGAGGGCACCGCGGCCCGCCCGAACGAGCCGTCGTCCAGAAGCACCTCTACCTCAACGGTGGGGTTGCCTCGCGAATCGAGGATCTCCCGGGCTCCGACCTGCTCGATAAGCGCCATCTGTGCTCCTTGGGGAAGTTCGTGGATCGTGTCTGGGTCGGCACCGCGCTGGGTGGTTGCAGTACCGGGGGCCATTGTTCCACGTCGGTCTACAGGGCGGGCCGAGGCTGCGCCGGGGGCGGGGTGGCGGGCTTGTCCGGGCGGACCTGACCCGCAGCTGTCGAGGTCCGCAGCGAGGATGCCGAAAGGACCTAAAGGCTCTCAAGACACGCGGTGAGGTCGATTTTCTTCACGCGGTCGTCGTTGAGGAAGCGGGCAGTCAGCTTGATTATCCGGCCGTTCACGTGGGCGGTCACCGAGAACAATTCCTCAACCACCTCGCGGCTGACCACGTAACCCCTGGCGTGCTCGAAGAAGTGATCGAATTCGACGATCAGGACCGTGTCGTAATTCTGATCTCGAATGACGCTGGTGTTTCTCCTCGTCCGGTCGGTTGTTCTCCAGATGCCCTTCACCTGGACCCGCTCGCCGACGTCGGTCCGAATGTCCCAGCCGGCCTGACTGAACGATCCGCGCACGCCGCCCAAGTAGGCGTGGGCAACCGCCTCAGCGATTTCTCCCACCATATTCCGGGTCTGGATGACTCCTCGCCTCTTGAGTTCCGTCGTGCTTCCGGCCCACAGGCGGAGTAGATCAGCCACATCCAGTTGCTCGAGATCAGTCATTTCTCAAGCCTATGGTCGGGCCTTACCGAGCCTGCAATGACGGCCTACACGAGGACAGCAGCGAGCTGGGAGTAGCGGTCGCGAGAACAAACTTCCCGACCGCTTCAGCGTGAAGCAAGACATGAGTGCGAGCACTCTGGCCGGAGCGGGTCGTTGTCGTCGTCGAACCCGTCCCTCGCCCCTCCTCGTAGTCTCGTCGGCACCGGGCGCTCACTCCGCCGCCTCGGCGCCCCGGAACCGCGGTCGTCGGCGGTGACGTACCCGGCCCCTACAGTGAGCCCGACCCCGCCACGACCACCCAGGAGAACACCGTGGACTCACCCGCCGTCGTCGCCGCCCGCAACCGCGGAGACGGCTGATGGCGGCCCGGTACTCACGCTCAACGACAAAGAAGCGCAAGTCGAGCTCCAGGCGGGCGACGTCGGCCAAGAAGCCCAACGCGGCACAGGCTGTTCCGTCTATCCCTCCCGGCCAGCGGGTGTGGCTGCTGGAGCTCCCGTGGGGAGGACTGGGCGGCGGGACGCCAGCCGGGGTGACCTACTACAAGGCGCTCACCGCGCACGCCTACGTCGGTACCGCCCTTCCGAGCCCACTGGAGCCCTACGCCAGCAAGCCTTACTCCTACCTGCGGTGGCTGGAGGACGAGCTCAACGGCAGCGAGGGCCCGAGTGCGACCGCTGCACCGATGACGCTGCGCCCGGAGCAACGGGCGGACGTGGACGCGATCGTCGCGTCCGCCCAGCGCCAGTTCCGACAAGTTCACCTGGCCAACGATGTGGGCACCGGCAAGACCCTGGTGGCGGTGGCCGCGGCGAAGGCGATCGCGAACATGCGCGGCGCACGCACCATCCTGGTGACAGTGGACCGGCCAGCGCGCATCACCATCCCGTCATGGCGTCGTACAATCGCCGCGCTGAGTAATGACGACCGGTGCGACGACGACCTGCGTTGGATCATCATGTCCTCCGACAGCCTGGGCAAACTCATGGCCCGGAACGGGCGCCCTCGGCTCAGGGTCGACGTGGCGGTGATCGACGAAACCCACCAGTTCCGGCACGCCAGCAAACGCACCAGCTACATGCGGAGACTGACCCGAATGGACGGCCCTCACGAGAAGGCCCCGTTCGTACTGACGATCACCGCCACCCCGGGCCATCACCCGGGCGAATGGGGCTACCTGTCGTCGCTGTACGCGCAGGTGCACGGCGACCCGCCTAAGCGGTGGGCGGACTTCGGGCGGGCCCTGGCCGAGCGGGGCGTGCCCCTGGAGACCTCCTACGGAAAGTGGACGTGGACCGCGGAGGCCAAGGAGTCGCTGCCGACGCAGCAAGCCGCCATCAGCGACGTTCGCGACATCCTGCTGCGGCACGATCCGCCGCTGATGCTCACCCGGTCGGCGCCGTGGGGTCCTCCTCCGTTTGATGTGGACTTAGTGGAGCTGACCCCGGACCAGTGGCGGGCCTACGAGCTGGAGTGGGGAGACTTCCAGCGGGAGATGCACTTGGCCAGGACGGGCAACAACGTCGCTCGCGGGCTGGCCGCGCTGGTGCGGCTGCGCCAGAAGGCGTCGATGATCCGGGTCGAGCACACGGTCGAGGCGGCGAAGGCCGAACTCGAGCGGGGTTATCAGGTGTTGATCGCCACCGAGATGGTGTCCACGGCCGCGCACCCGGTGGCCGAGCTGCTCGAGGCCGACGGGATCCCGGTCGCGCGGATCTACGGCTCGAACCCGCAGGCCGAGTCCGAGCGGATGCGGTTCCAGCGGGGCGAGGCGCCGGTGGTGGTGTTCAACACGCCCACCGCGATCAACCTGCAGGCGCGCGAGCAGTTCGCCGACGGCACGTTCGCGACCGACACCCCGCGCAGAGGCTTCTTCCACCAGGCCCGCTACTCGGGGCTCCTGGCCGAACAGACGATGGGCCGCGCGCACCGGAATCATCAGGTGTGCGCCTGGTCGCTCCTGGCGGCGGCCGGCACGATCGAGGAGCGAGCGGGGACGGTGATGCTGTCCCGTCTCATCGCCTCGGCGACCAGCACCGATGCGGACTCCTCCACCTTCTCGGAGGTGGCCCGGGTGTTCGGTATCGACTGGATCCCTGCCGTCCGAGTGGCGGACGAACTCAGCTAGGGGCACGTCTCTCACGCGCTCATTCAGCGACGAGCAGGCCGGCACCAGCGGCCGTCATCGTCACCTACGCAGGATGGGCGCGCTGGCATCGGAGCGCCAACCCGAAATGAAGCAAGGCTCGGTTCCCCTGAAGGAACCGAGCCTGTATGCAGTAGTAGCGGGGACAGGATTCGAACCTGCGACCTCTGGATTATGAGCCCAGCGAGCTACCGAGCTGCTCCACCCCGCGTCGTTTGCGTCTGTGAAACTACGTGCCGCTCACCGGAGAAGGCAAATCGAGCGCCATCGCCCGTGGAGCATGTCCACCACCGCCTGCGGATCTGCGATAGTTCCGGCCGGCGGGAATCGTCGACTCACTTCTAGCGCGCTTGACCTTGCCACAGTGTCAAGGTTGATGATCAGGTCATGAGAATCGGTGAGATCGCCCGGCTGACCGGAGTCAGCGCACGCAGCATCCGGCACTACCACCGCTTGGGCGTGCTCGCCGAGCCCCCGCGAACCACCGGCGGATATCGCGAGTACGACGTGACCGCCCTCGTGCGGATCTCCCGGATCGCGTTCCTCTCCGACTCGGGAGTGCCCCTGCGCGAGATCAGCGCGCTGCTGGAGACCGCGCCCGGCAGCATGGCCGACGATCTGGCCGCCGTCCGCTCAGGAATCGACACCCGCATCACCGCTCTCACCCGCCAGCGCGAACGCCTCGACCTGATAACCCAGCGCGCCTCCGACGGCCTACCCCTGGGACTGCTGCCCGAGCAGGTATCGCGTGCGCTCGACCTCTGTCGGGACGCGGTCCCCGACGACCCCGACCTCACCGCGCTCCTGGACCGCGAACAGGACCTGCTCGACCTGCTTGCGCTGAACGGCGACTTCCCCGTAAAGCTCACTGCCTCATACACCGCCATCGCTGCCGACGCTGGTCGCCGCAACCGGTACCTCGACCTACTCGCTGGCTTCCACCGGATCGAGGGCCGGCGGCCGAGCGAGGTGGAGACGCAAATCGCAGATCTCGTCGACGCGCTGCTGGCCGACCACGACCTTCGAGCGCTGGTGGCGGGAGTGCCGGCCGAGCCGGGTGATGAGCACGATGCCGCCGATGCCGCCCCGGGCCGACGCTCGAGCAGCTCCTTCCCGACCCGGCCCAGCGCGAAGTAGTGCGCCGCCTGCTCGCTGCATCAGGAGTACGGCCGTGAACAGCAGACTGGTTCCATTGATTGCGCTTGTCGTCGTCGTGATCGACGCGGTTCTCCTGGCCACAGGGGTGATCGGCCCCGCGACGGCGTTCGCACTCTTCCTGGCGGTCGAGGTGCCACTCGCGGCGATCGCCGTCACCGGTTACGTCCGCCGCTACCGAGTCCACCGCGCGGACGCTCGCACACTCGCCGACGCAGTACGCGCCCTGGCCGCAGAGGACCCCTATCTACGACTGATCGGCACCGAAGCGCGAACACTCGCCTCGCTGGCCCGGTGGGTGACGCGGCGGCCAGACGTCCCTGACGGCGCGGCGACACTCGGTTACTCCCGCGGCACGCTCGGTATCCCGGTGGCGATGGCGGTCGCGGCGGCAATCGAATTGATCGCCGTGCACCTGTTGGTGCCGTGGCCCGAGGTGCGGCTGGTGCTTGACCTGCTCGGGATCTACGGGCTGCTGTTCGTACTCGGATGGCTGGCCGGCCGGATCGTGCGACCGCATCTGATCGAGGGCGGCGAACTCGTGCTGCGCAGCGGCACGCACGTCTGCGCACGGGTACCGCTCGACGCGATCGCGACAGTGCGGCGCGACCGGCGGCTCTCCCCCACGTCTGCGGAGATCACGACCGATGCAAGCGGCGGTAACGCACTCACGCTCGCTGGTCCGGACGGCACCACTTTGGGCATCGAGCTTGACCGCCCGGTGCCTGCGTCCGTCCCCGGGTTTGCCTGGAGTGCGCCCTCCCCGCGTGAGGTCACCGTGCTGCGGCTGCACGTCGATGACCCGGATGCCGCACTGCGTGCGATCACGGAGGCGGTCGCCGGGACCGGGGCCAAGCCGCGGGCCGGTTACGCGCCCTGACGGGCCTACGTGTCCTCTCTGCCCGCGTCTATGGCACCACCCACTGGCAGCCGACCTCGTCGTCGTCGTCAGAACGGTTCTTAGCCCAGCGCCACCACGCACTTGCCCGTGGTCCGCCCGGAGAGCATGTCCACGATCGCCTGCGGCGCGGACTCCAGGCCCTCGTATCGTGCGAGGTCGAGGTTCAGGTCGCCCGACCGCCACAGCTCCGCGAGGTGCTTCCTTGCCTCGGGCAGCCGGTCCGCGAACGTGCCGGCGAGGAAGCCGCGCAGATTGATGTCCTTGGTGGTGGCGTTGAAGAGGTTGTCGGGAGCGGCCGGCGGCTGGCCGTCATAGCCGGCGATCGCGCCACAGAGGGCGACCCGGCCAAGCGGACGCAGGTGAGTGAGCGCGGCCTTGAGGTGGTCGCCGCCGACGCTGTCGAAGTAGACGTCGATGCCGTCGGGCGCGAACTCACTGAGCGGTTCGTCCAGTCCGTCGCGCCAGTTGAACGCGGCGTCGAGCCCGAGCACGTCCTTGAGGTAGGTGACCTTCTCCGCGCTGCCAGCGCTGCCGATCACTCGGCACCCGTGTGCCTTGGCGAGCTGCGCCGCGACGCTGCCCACCGCGCCGGCGGCAGCGGAGATCCACACGACGTCGTCCGGCTTGAGGGACGCCACCACGAACATCCCCGCCCACGCGGTGAGGCCCGTCATCCCGAGCAGCCCCACCTGGAGCTCCGGCGGGCCCAGCTCGCGGTCCAGCTTGGACAGCGCGCCGGCCACGCCGAGGGCCTGGTTCTCCGGATCGACCAAGGCGTACTCGCGGTATCCGAGGTCGTGGTGCACCAGATCCCCGGGTGCGTAGCCCTCCGCGTCCGACTCGACCACCTCGCCGACCACCATCCCGGCGAGCGCCTCCCCCGGCTTGAGGGCCGGCAGGTACCCGGGAGGCGAGACGGGATCGAGCCGCAGCCGGGTGGCCGCGTCCACGGAGAGCAGCGTGTTGCGGATGAGGACGTGCCCCGGGGCCATGGTGGGCATCTCGGTGGGCACCACCTCGAGGTCGTCCACCGCCAGGGCACCGTCGGGATGCCTGACCAGGCGAACCTCCCGGTTGCCCTGCGCTGCGTTGCCGGTCGTCGTGTCGTTCATCGCCGTGTCGGTCATGCGATCCCTACCGATCGTTGTGTGGGCCAGTTCACACCACCGTAAATGAACTGACTTCACTTGGGGTGACTATTGGCGAGACTGCCAAGAGCCCCGGCGGTCGAGATGGGAGAGAAGGGCGAAACGACCCCGTGGTGATGATCGGTGTCCGGCGGTGGGTCATGCTCTTCTTCTGTAGCGTGCGAGACGGCGAGGCGTCACTCGACACCGCGCCATGGGGATGAGGACATGTGAACGACATCGTTCGAACCATCGACGGCCGCGATCTCGACGTGCGTGACACCGGGCCGGACGAGGGGTTCCCGCTGGTCTATCACCACGGCACCCCGCAGGGCGCGGTACCGTTCCCCACGTTGGAGCGCGCGGCGGCAGAGCTAGGACTCCGGGTCATCTCCTACTCCCGCCCCGGCTACGGCTCATCGTCGCCGCGAGCGAACGGGGCGACCACAGCACGAGTCGCCGACGACGCTGCGGACACTCGGGAAGTGCTCGACCACCTCGGCATCGACGAGTTCCTCACTATCGGCTGGTCCGGAGGAGGACCGCGGGCGCTCGCCTGCGCGGCGCTCCTGCCCGGGCGGTGTCTGGCGGCCGCCTGCTGCGTGGGCATCGCGCCGGCAGACCAGTACGACGGCGACATCCGGGACGGCATGGCCGAGGAGAACATCGAGGAGTACACGGCAGTGTTCGCTGGTGTGGAGGCCCTCGAGGAATTCCTGGGGACCCAGACGGGGCTGTTCACGGTCAGTGCCGATGAGGTCGCCGTGGGGCTCGGCGCGCTGGCCCCACCGGTGGACCGTGCCGCGCTGACCGGGGAGTTGGCCGGGTACCTGGCCGCGTCTGTCAACGCGGCGGGCCGTCAGGGCATCGTGGGGTGGCGCGACGACGACCTGACCCACACACGCCCCTGGGGCTTCGACCTCGCGGAGATCCGCGTCCCTGTCTCGATATGGCAGGGCAGGCTGGACGCGATGGTCCCGTTCGCCCACGCCGAATGGTTGGCGGCCAACGTCGCCGGCGCACGTGCACACCTGGTCGACGGAGAGGGCCACCTGTCCCTCATCCAGAAGGCACCGGCGATCCTGGAGGATCTCCTCCACCTCGCCGGCATGGGCTAGGACCTACCCTGTGGGTCCTCCGAGGATCCGGCGGGCGGACGGCGAGAACACCAGCAGCAGATTCGCCGTGCTCAGGAAACCGAACGACCACCAGAAGCCGTAGAAGAACGACTTCTGGCTTGCAGTCAGACCCGCGACGGGGTCCCACATGAGCGCGATCTCGCCCGCCATCCAGCCGAAGTGCCCGAGAGCCACGATCAGAGCGAAGTACCACTGCCAGCTGGAGGGGGCGCCTCGATGCCCGTGTGCGCGCAAGGCGCGGATCAGAAGCGTGGTGAGCGCGGCCCCACCCACGCCCAGGATCCCGAGGATCACTCCCGGGAGGAGATAGTCCTCGAAGGGCGTGTTGCGCAGCCACGCTGTATCGAAATCCATGGCCGATCCGTCGGACGCGGACGTCAGTCCGACGCTTCCCCCGAACGCCATCACAGTCCAGAACGCGATCCCCGCGGTCAGTGAGTACGTCGACCATGGTCGTTTAGCCTTCATCGCGCCCCCTTCGGAGGGTGAACCCTCGACGCGGCGCGTGGACCACGAGGTCGGGGTGGGGACCATTGTGCTCTCCGCCGACGGGGTGAATGATGAAGAACGAGTGAGAAACAGACGTGACACCCCCGACACGGTCGGTTGCGCTGCGCTCTCACCGAGACTCGAGCGGGGTGGCACGCACGATGCGCGCACTGATTGTCTTTGAATCGATGTACGGCTGCACACACGATATTGCCAATGCGATCGCACGCGGCGTCGCTCTGGTGGGTGACGCCACGACAGTCCCCGTCTCGCACGCGTTAGACGAGGACACGTCCGTCTACGACCTGGTGATCGTGGGCGGCCCCACCCATGTCCACGGGATGAGTCGCGAATCGACCCGGCGTGGCGCGGTCGAGGCCGCCGACCAGCCAGACAGTGAGCTGACGGTGGAGCCCGATGCGGCCGGCGCGGGGATCCGGGACTGGCTCGGCGAGCTCTCCCGGCGCGAGGGGGTTGCTGCCGCGTTCGATACGCGCGTGGACAAGCCCGCGATCCTCACCGGTCGAGCATCCAAGGGGATCTCGAAGAAGCTGGCGAGCCTGGGGTTCACCCTCGTCGCCGAGCCGGAGAGCTTCCTGGTCGACACCCAGACGCAGCTGATCGAGGGCGAGGAGGCCCGCGCCGAGCAGTGGGGGCAGATGGTGGCCGCGCGGATCGCGTGACCAGCGATGTGAGTGATCTGCCGGCCCCGTCAGCGAGCTCAGGACCTACCCCAGGACGTACCCCACGGTTCCGCAGCCTGAGTCGCCTGCCAGCGCTGTGGACACGAATGACCATGGCGGCGGCGGTCCTGGCGGCAGTGGGCAGCATCATCGGACTTCTGCTGCCGGAGCGCCTCTACGGCGATGAGACACCCGAGATGGTCACAGCCGTCCTCGCCCAGGATCTGGTGAACCTCGTCCTGGTCGTTCCGCTGATGCTCATCCTGGCCGCCGGTGCTCGGCGGGGCTCATATACGTCGGCACTGTGTCTGATCGGGTTCCTGGCCTTTACCGCGTACAACTACGCGATCTACGCGTTCTCCATCCACTTCGGTCCGCTGTTCCTGATCTGGGTCGCAGTGCTCGGCTTGGCCGTCTTCGCACTCGCCGGGAGCATGGCCGCCCTGGACTCCTGGGGTGTGGACACTCCCCCCGCTAGCACCGTGGCGCGGGTGTCGGGGTGGTTCCTGATCATCGTCTCGATGCTGTTCGCGCTGCTGTGGCTGAGCGAGATCGTCCCTGATCTGCTGGGCGGCAGAGGTTCGACCAGTGCGGCTGACTGGAACGTCCCCACCAATCCGGTCCACGTGTTGGACCTCGCGTTCTTCCTTCCCGCCGTCTGTGTGGTGGGTGTACTCCTGCTGCGAGGTCACCGACTCGGCTATGCCGCCGCCCCGGGGTCCCTGGTCTGGTTGATCCTGACCAGCCTGCCGATTCTCCTCACGCCCGTCGTGGCACAGGCCCGGGGCGAGGTCCCTGAGTGGCCAGTTGTCGTTCCGATAGGGGCCCTCGCCCTCGCCACCGCCGTGGTGCTCTGGCGACTGGTGCGCTCGACGGCACAGCGTTCACCCACTCCCCCGGAGCGCACGCTCGCGTGACGCACGACCCCCGGCGGCGGGCAGGCTAGTCAGACGGTGTGTTCGAGGAGAGCCACAATTCGAGGACGGATCCGGCGACCACGCCGAGTCCCGCGCCCATCGCCGCCCCGAGTGCCAGCCCCGGACCGCCGGCGATGGCAACGCCCAGCGCGGTACCGGCCCCGGCCCCGTAGATCAGGCCCAGGGCTACCAGGGTGCCGGCTGCTCGTGGCTTCATCTCTCCAGCGTAGACCCGCACGGCTCCCGCGACGCCTCGATGTGTGCACGTGACGACCAGGCGGGATGGCGGCGCGTTCGCAGCCCGACCCTGTGGCCTACTGCGACAGGGGCCGGACCTCGTCGAGCATGACGTCGACGAAGAGGTCCTTGTTGTCCGCGCTGCCGAGGCCGTGCCCGCCTTCCAGCCAGATCAGTCGCTTCTCCGGCGCCGAGAGCTCGTCGTAGTACTCCTCGACCAGAGAGGGCATCGCGTTGACGTCATTGCGGCCGACGAAGAAGAACACCGGCACCTCGAGCGCCGGGGCCTGCTCGACGAAGTCCAGGTCCTCCAACTGCGGATAGACGGCGTTGAAAGAGTTGATCAGACCGCGGGTGTGGTTGATCGTGTCGACGTAGCCGTACTCGGGCACGAGTAACCCGAGAAGCGGCACGACCAACGTGTAGCGGGGAACCCCCATCATCTCGTTGAGCACGTCGAGAAAGTCCACGTACGGCCACACCACAGCGTCGCCGTAGTACGGCGGCGGCCCGTTACTCCGCAGCTTCTCCGCTCGCCCGGTATCCCCCTGCTCCTCGAGGTGCTCCAGCGCCAGTTCGTACCCCATCCGGTCGTTCTCGGTGGTGTTGACCATCTGACCGCTGCTGATGAACGCGTGGAAGAGTTCGGGGTGTTCCTGGGCCAACCAGATGCCTAAGATGCTCGACCACGAGACTCCATAGATGTAGATCTTGTCCTGCCCGAACCGTTCGCGGAGGTGGTTGGTGAGCGCGGTGGCGTCGGCCACGAACCGCTCCCGGTCGAGCTCGTCGAACGGCACGGCGCCGTAGGACTTCCCTGTCCCGGGCTCGTCCCAGTTGACCACCGTGAAGTGCTCCTCCAGAGGCCTGAACTCCGTGGAGTTGAAGAATCCGCCTCCACCGGGGCCACCCATCCCGAGGTTGAGCAGGACCGGATTCGACGCGTCGTGGCCGCGAATGGTGATCCACTGTTCGCTGCCGTTGAGCTCCACCGCCTCCATCTCGGCAACGCTTCCGGCGACGGGCTCGCCGTCCGGCCCGGTGATGGGCGGCGTGATCGCCAGGGTCTGCGACGCCAGAACCGCCACGATCGCGGCGAGCGCCATGACACCCACTGCCATCGGCCTCACCGCGCGCCGGCGGCGTCGGAGGATGAGCCAGAGTAGTGCGAACAGGCCGAGCAGGAGCAGGGGAAGCCACGCCCATATGGGCACCGACGTGGTGAGCGGCAGAAGCAGCACGGGCAGGAACAACACCACGGCGGCGATCACCGCCGCGGCGGTCAGCCATCCATTACCTCGACGACGAGGACGCTCTGTTCGCTTGTCGGTCACGATGACTCCTGGGGCTAGGCCCCTGAACCTACGAGGCGGTAGGGCCGCGGTCAACGATCCGGACGGTTGACCCCGCGCTCCCAGAGGCGATCCGCAAGGCCCCGGGGAGGCGGGCCGCCGTGAGATCCGCCCGTGATCCGTCGACTTGTGCGTGCACTTCGGCCTACGCGGCCGTTCTGCCCGGGCGTGGAGAGGTTGCGCTGCGGGTCTGTACCATCCGGCGCGCACACCTCGAGACGGCTCTCCGTGCACCCCATCGAGCCTGCTTCCGATGCGTGGCGGCGGGGCATCGTCGTCGTCACCGATCGTCGTTCAATGCCGCCCCGTGGCACCGCCCCGGCCACGTCGACCCGCTCGGCGGCAGCGCCCCACAACCCCAGCCGTCACACTCCCCCGAACCACGCCCGACTGAGCTCGGCGTACCGGCCGTCAGAGCGCAATAGCTCGTCATGCGTCCCGGATTCCACGATCCGGCCGTGATCCATCACCAGGATGCGGTCGGCGGTCGCGGCCTGGCTCAGCCGGTGCGCCACCACCAGTCCGGCGCGGCCACGCAGCACCGCAGCCGCCGCGGAGTCGAGG
>NZ_JAALDX010000147.1 GCF_014145095.1 Dietzia sp. SLG310A2-38A2
TGGAGCCGCTCGCGAGGCCCACGATGCCGGTCGCCGCGACCGCCCCGCCGAAGGCGGAGAGGACCGAGCGGCGGCTGACGCGGGCTGTGGGCGGACGCGGGGGGAGGGGTTCTGACGGGAGCATGGCGACGTCCTTCTTCCGGGGTCGAGTCAAAGGCGGCGACGAGCCGGAGAAGTGCGCCCTACCAGCGCGTTGTGCCCAGGATGTAATCTACCTCACGCTCGACTTGATAAGAACGAACTCACGATCTCGGGTTGCGGAGGGAGGGGGGCGCCAGGGGCTCCCGTTCAGAACGGGACCTGGGTCCGGAGCAACCCCTCTGCCGGGGCCCGGCCGCTCAGTGCTCGGCAGAACTCGAACGCGTCCATGGTGAGGTTCTCGCCCGCGCCCGAGTGTCCGCCGTGCTGCCACCGCCCGCCCGCCGGGCCGGTGAGCTCCAGATCGTAGGCCTGCCCGTGGCGGCCGGCCCACTCGGTCACCACGTCGTCGACGATCACCCCCTCGTGTTCAGGGGTCGCCGTCATGGGGGCTCCCGTCGCGGCGGCGATGTCGATGCGGTGCATGAACGGATCGCGGGTGAGGATCACGTCGAACAGGTAGCCCATGGACCACCACTCGCCGTTGTCCTCCATGGTCTGCTTTCTCATCACGCCCGGTGCGCGCCGACGGTTCCTGGCGGCCCTGGGAGCCAGTCGGCGCACCTGCGCGATGAGCTCATCCGTTGACAGGCCGGCGTTCTTCTCCACCTGTAGAGCCGTCATCGCGTCGATCGCCTCGCAGCCCTCGCGCTTGGCGCGCTTGCCGGTCGCCACCTGCTGGCGGATCATCTCCGGCCAGCTGGCGAGCATCTGGATCATGCCCAACATGTGCCCGGCCATCGCGCGTACATCCCACTCGGTGCAGTCGGTCTGTGCTCCCCAGTCCTCGGGCCGCAGGCCCTCGAGCATGTCGGCGACCCGGTCGTACTCGGTTGCGGCAAGCCGCTCTGCGACGTCCCGCTGTAGCTGTGGCAGGCGGGGATCGGTCTTCGAGCGGTGTTGCCCGGTTGTCGTAGTCATGGCGGTGTGCCTTCCTGTGTGGTGGTGACCGGGACGCCGGTCGGGATGCCGACGTCGTGCAGGTACATGTCGATCGCGCGGTCGAATAGGCGGGCCCAGCGATCGCCGCCGGGGTCGTTGGCCAGTTGGGCGTCCGCCATGCCGCCCACCACTGCCACGTAGAGGTCGATGTCCTCCCGGTCGGTGATCCCGATCTCCGCGAGGCGCTGACGCAGCCCGTCGAGTACGAGCACCGCGGGCGCGTATGCCTCCGGGCTGGGCACGAAACCGGGGATGGTGCGCTGATTCATCAGCTGGAACCGGGCGAGGTCGCTCACGCAGAAGTCGAAGTACGCCCGCGCGTACATCCGGACCGTCCCCCGGGCATCCGTCGGGCGTCCCTCGTCCAGCGCCTGCATCAGCTCCAGGCACTCGGTCCAGGCCTGGGCGAACATCGCGTCGTAGATGGCGTTCTTGGAGTCCACGTGGGAGTACAGCGACGGCGCCTTCATCCCGACGCGAGCCGCGACATCGCGAAGGGTGAGCTGAGCCAGGCCCTGCTCACGGGCCACGTCCCACGCGGCGTCGATGATCTCCAGCCGTGTCGCCTCACGTCGTTCGGCTGACCTATCGCGATTCGGTGTGCCTAACATGGTTAGGATTGTGCGCCGGTGATCCGGTCCTGTCCAGAGGCGAACGGGTCGCGATTCGGTCTCGATGCAGACGCGGTCCTCGCGCAGCCGGGGAGGGTTAGAGTTGGGCCGATGAGCACAGGAGCAGCCGACTCCGGCGACGTGGCCGGGTTGGCGCCGGGTGTCCCACCCCGACTGGTTGCGGACTCGGTGGCAGAGGCGTTGGTGATCATCCGCGACAAGTGGACGTTCCTCATCATTCGGGAGCTGTTCTTCGGAGTGAGCAGGTTCACGGATCTCGAGAACAACCTGGGTGTGGCTCGCAACGCGCTGTCCCAACGACTCAAGGCGATGCTCGAGAGCGGCCTGATCAAGCGCAAGCAGTACAGCGAGTTCCCGCCGCGTTTCAGCTATCACTTCACGGAGAAGGGTCGAGACCTGTATGGGGTGTCGGTTGCTCTCATGCAGTGGGGCGACCGGTGGCTGGTGGACAAGCCCCCGCTCAGTCTTCGCCACAAGTCGGACCACGGGGCGGTCGAGCAGGTGATCCGCTGCAAGGAGTGCGGCGAGACCCTGTCGGTGTTCGACGTGGAGTACCACTACGAGCCTGACGCGGTTCAGAACCTCGCGGAGACGGGTTCCACTGCGGGCGTCCCGGATCGCTACCGGCCCAGAGACTTCCCGGGGTCGTAGCGCCCGGTCGACCCGCGCGTTCGCCCCGTCAGAGCAGGGCTGCGGCGGCGGCCTCGCCGGATCGGCAGCAGGCCTCCAGGGACGCGCCCAGGAGGTAGTCGCCCGCCAACGACATCCGGCCGTCCAACGAACGCGACTCGGTGGCGATCTGGTCGAGGAGTCGGGCGTGGTGCCGGCTGTAGGCGCAGTAGGCGGCGGACCAGTGTCGCCAGGTCCAGTCGAGCCGTTCGGGTAGTGGCCGACCGAATGTGTCGGACAGGTTCGCCTCTGCGCTGGCCACGAGGGAGTCGACGTCCGCACGTGTGGGGGAGTCGAGTCGGCCCCGCCGGCCGGAGAACGTGAAGCGCACCAGGTCGCGATCGGTTGTGCCGTAGGCGCCGGCGTTGCTGCAGGGCCCGTCGCCCATGGCGACGGCTCGGATCTCGCTGGTGAAGACATCGTCGGCGTACTTGACCACGGCGACGGTGGCAGGGAAGTAGCGCACGGTGCTCAGCAGTCGCCCCAGCTCGGGACGGTGTGGGGCGAGCAGCGGTGCGGCGGCGTGGGCGGGAAGGGCGAGGATCACGCCGTCGGCGTCCCGGGTGTGAACGTCCCGGGTGTGTGACGACGACGAGGTGGTCCACTGCACCTGCATTCCGGTGGCGTGGGGGCGCAGTTCGGTCACGCGGGAGCTCAGCTGAACGTCGAGGCGTGCCGGGACGCGGTCCAGGGCGGGGGCGAGTCCGTGGTCGAGTTGTTCGAAGGTGTCGGTGAGCAGTCCGAGGTTGGTACCGAGGGTGCCGAGGTAGGCCTCATCGGGCTCCGCTCCGTTCATACGCACGGTGGCCAGTCGCAGCAGGCTGCTGGTCATCCGAGGGCTGAAGTAGTCGGTGAGCGCGGGGTCGTCGCGGCGTGCTGCCAATCGCCGGAAGGTCGGGGAGCCGAGGAATCGGGCGTCGTCGTGGCGTCGCACTGCTCGCGCCAGCAGAGCGAGGCGAAGCAGGTCTCGGGGCGTTCCCATCTGAAGGAGGGAACGCAGGCTGGTGAGGGGGCGTGAGCTGTCCAGGGGCAGGAGTCTCGTGCCGCGTGCTGTGGAACGTGCTGAGGAGGCCACTGTGGAGGTGTTGATGCCAAAGTCCTCGAAGGTGCCGTCATCGAGCTCCGCCAGCAGCGCCCGCAGGTGGGAGTAGCGACGACCGATGTTCTTGCCGCCCATCATGATCGGCCTCTCGCCCAGGTGGCTGGGACCCGTGCGGCCGCCGAGAAGGTCCTCCGACTCCAACAGCAGCACGTGATGTCCGTGGCGTGTGAGGGCCACGGCGGCGGCGATGCCCGAGATCCCACCCCCGACTACCGCGATGCTCCGGACGGTCATGCGATCTCCGCGGTGGCTCGGAGCGTCACGTCGACAGTGGCGATGCTGGCGCCGAGCTGGATCAGGGACACCGTGAGACTCGCTTCTTCATGGGTGGAGAGTGGGACATCGGCCACTCGGGCGTACAGCGGCGGACCCAGTTCGGCAAAAGCGCTGAACCTGGCGTGCATGGAGACGAGGTCGCCCGTGACCGCCAGGGCCGGGCAGGTGGCGTGGGCGGCTTGGCGGCATGCCTCCACGATGACGGCCGCACTGACGTGGTCGAGGGGATGGTCGAAGAAGCCGGCGTGATCCGTGCGGACGATCACGGGCCAGTCCCGTGGCGTTTCCGCGTCGGGTGCGGCAATCACCACGTTGTCCGCGTTCTTCCGACCGAGATGTCCTGGCTCAAGGGGCAGATACCGCGGCGGGGTCGCCGGTGTGTGATCGCGGGCGCGTTGCATCCCGGGCTCGCGGAGCGAGCGGTAGAGCTCGGGTGCGAGGGCGGAGAAGGCAAAGGAGATCGAGGCGACGGCGACATCGTTCGCGTGGAGGGTCATCCGCAGCGTTCCGCCGGCGAGTTCTCCGTCAATGGTGCGGAGGTCGTCGGGGTGGCAGTGCAGGATCACGTCCCACGGTGGATCGCCGGGTTCGTGGCGTAGCGGGTGGACGATGCGCAGTTCCGCCGACCGGACCACAAAGCAGGCGTCGGGGGCGGCGCCGAGGTGACGAAGGCAGCAGAGGATCGCCGATTGCCGGGCGGCCTCCAGGACGAGCAGCGGGTCCACGAACGGCTGCTCCCGGTCGTTGTAGAGGGCGTGGCCCGCGGGGAGCTGGCAGGCCACAAGGAGGCGGTCGCCGTCTGTGGCCGAATCGGTCGGGAAGACCTCGGCGACGGCTCTCCGGTGGACGAGATTCCGGGGCACGGTGTGCGTGTGGGAGAGCTTAAGGCCCGATGTGGGTTGCATGAGCGGCCTCATGTGCGTGACTCCTGTTGCCTGTGAGATGGACGAGATTGGTGTTACGAATTTTGGTGATCGTTTCACCTCGAACGAAAGTTACCTGGTGACAACAACGTTCATTTCTCGTAACGTACCCGAGTGCCGACACAAAGTGATCGGGGTCACACGTACCGGGAGAGGTTGTCTACATGAAGATCAGTTCGATTACGAGGGCGTCAGTTGCCCTCGCAGGCGCGGCCGCGCTGGCCGTGGTGGGGGCCGGGGCCACCGCAACCGCCCAGGAGCCGGACGACGACTCGGGCTCACTCACCGTCAATGGTTCGGGTGTTCATTCGGACTCACTGGCGTCGCCGCAGTTCTCGGCACAGACGGATCCTTTGGACTTCTCGATGTGGGAACTGTGCGACCTGGACGTGTTCCCCCTCGGCGGACCCACCGGTACCGCCGGGCCGTTCGGAGCATGCACCGAGGTGCTGGTCATGGGCGGCGAGATGAACATCGGCGGACTCGAGGTGCCGGTCCTGGAGGGGAGCCTTCGAATCTCAGGTCAGGAAGTGTCTGTGCTTGCGCCTCCCCTGAACTTCCCGGTCGGCAATCCCGTCTTCGAGGGGGCCCCCGGAACCCAGTACGGCGTCGATCACCGGGCTCTCCCGGTTCCAGGCGGGGCGCTGGGATCGGCGGATGTCATCAACCTCACCAGCGTCAGTGCCTCTGTCGAGGCGGTGGATACACCTGTTCTCAACACCTTGGGTGGTGAGCTCGATCTGCCGATCCGCGTCAAGCTCGAGAACCCCCTGTTGGGCAACGACTGCTACCTCGGCTCGCCGCAGGAGCCGATCATGCTGGCTCTGCGAACGAGTGACTTCGGGGAGTTTCGTGCCGCGGAAGAAAAGTACGGTGCCGGTACGCCGGGAGTGTGGCTCGAAGGTGCGTCTGCAGCTGACGATGGCTTCGCCGTACCCGCAGCACAGGGCTGCGGCCTCGGAGGGTCCCTCAACTGGCTGGTGAACATGCGAGCCAACACCCCGTCTCCCGCAGGGAACAACTCGATCAACGTCGAGTACGACGCCTTCAACGCAGGAAATGTTCCGGTGAGGGAATGGAGGGCCAGCCAGGGCTAGGCACAACCACACGCCATCTCACCCCACTTCTGAACTCATCTCATCAAGAGAAAGGTAGATCACCATGGCTGCTCGTAGGAACGCCACTCGGGTCGCAATCGCCGCCCTCGCGGCCTCCGGACTCGCTCTCGCCGGTGCCGGTGCCGCATCGGCCACCACCATCACCCCTCCCTCAGAGGGTGTGACCGCCACGGGGACCGGCGCACCGGCGCTATCGCTGACGGTGCCCGCGTTCAAACTGGATTGCTACACCTTTGAAGCCACGGGCGAGACCCCCGCCAGCGGGGACGCCGTCACCCTCGATGCCGCCTCGGTCGTCGTCGAGAACTGCTTCATGAACAACTCCTTCTCGGTGAAGGTCGACGTTCACGAGGACATCACGATCGTCGTGGATCACAACGGTGGAAACCCCCAGGGTTCGCTGGTGATCCCCAATGGGGGGATGTCCGCGTCGTACAGCCAAGGTGCGGCCACGTGCGATCTTGCGGTCAACGCCAGCACGGTCGGACCGGTGCCCTACGACAACGGCACCGGTATCGCCAGTGCCGTCAACCAGAGTGGGGTCAACTTCACCTCCACGCAGAGCGGGTCGATACCGTGCCCGGCGTCCGGCACCGCCCTCGCCACCACCGAGCTGCAGCTTGAGCTCGACGGCGGTGGCAACCCGGTTGTCGGAGCTTAACGCTCTGGGGTGGCCCCCTGCCGGCGCATTCACGGCCGTTGCCTGCGAGAAGAAGGAGCGATCCTCTCGCAGGCAACGGCCATGTGTGTCGTAGTCGTGATTCAACCCCTCAGTAACCGGGCCGCAGCGTCGTTCGCCTGCGCGGCAGAGTCTGAGTTCCCAGAGATTCCAGCGGTCACCATGCAGCCCTCGACCAGTAGAAAGATGCCATCGGCCACGGGTGGCGGTGCTCCAGCCTCGGTTGCGAGCGCGTTCACGTAGGTTCTGAACCGGGTTTTGTGGCGACGTACCGCATCTGCGACCTCGGGCGATGTTCCCCCCAGCTCGCCAAATGCATTGATCCAGGCGCAGCCGCGATGTCCTTCGCCCGCGAGCCAACTCGAGAGCCAGTCAAAGATCGCCAACACCCGGTTCTCCGGCTGCGCTTCTTGGTCCACTCGCTCGGCGAGGGACTCGTGCCACCGTTCATCGCGCCGATCCAGCATCGCGACCGCGATCGCGTCCTTGCCCGTGAACAGCGAGTAGATGCGCTTCAGCGGCAGGCCGGACGCGGTGCGAAGAGCATCCATTCCGACGGAGTGGTAGCCACGTTCGTAGAAGAGCTCCTCGGCTGCATCCAGCAGCTGATCAGCTTCGGCGCGAACCGCCATGAGTTTTCACCTGCCCTCCGGCATTGCATTGAGAACGTACGTTCTCTACGCTATCAAATCAGCCGAGAACGATCGTTCTCAGCGGTTGAAGGAGTGAACCTGTGGCGTTAGTTGTCAAGCCGATCGCGACGAGCAAGGCCCCCGAACGTCCGGCCGTCAGCACGCTACTGGCCGCGACGCTCACCTCAGTAGCGGCTCTCACGTCCCTCGTTGCTCTGGGTGTCTTGTCCGGACATCTGCTGCTCATCCCGCCCATGGCGGCAAGCATGGCGCTCATCGCTGGCGCACCGTCTCTACCGTTGTCTCAACCCCGCCATGTCGTCGGCGGTCAGATGGTCTCCGCGACCGTCGGAGTCACCGTCGGGCTCGTCAGTCATTCGCTGTGGGCCGCCGCTGCCGCGGGTGGTCTCGCACTCGGCGCGATGCTGCTGACGCGGACGTCGCATTCTCCGGCGGCGGCAACCGCCGTCATCGGAGCAATGGCGGCGGGTGGACAGGTCTCCCTGATCGTCTGCGCCGGGCTCGCCGCCGTGGTGCTTGTGCTGTTCGGGCTGGTTCGCGCCACCTTCGATCGAACCACTTATCCCCAGTACTGGTGGTGAGTGAGACCCGCGGCTGGCTGCGAGCACCGCGGGTGGTGAATCGGTCACACCCCCAACTCCATCACCTCGTCCGCCCAGTGCTCGGCCAGCTGCAGATCGTGGGTGATCGCCAGGACGCCCAGCCCGCCATCGGCACGCCGGCGGAGGGTGCGGGCGATCGCGGCCGTGTTCAGCGGATCCAGGTGCGCGGTGGCCTCATCGGCGATCAGGTAGCGGGGACCCTGCGCGAGCGCACGGGCCAGACAGGCGCGCTGGAGCTGCCCGCCCGAGACCTCCGCGGGGCGG
>NZ_JAALDX010000148.1 GCF_014145095.1 Dietzia sp. SLG310A2-38A2
GGCTCGCTCACTCGCCGTTGCCGACGGCCTCCGCCAGCTGCGCCACGTAGTCGTCGAGCACCCACGAGATGGCCAGCGGCGTGGGGTTGGCGGCGGTGCCCATCGGGCCGCTGCCGTCGAGGAACACGATCGCGTCGTTCTTGACCGCCGGCATCTGGGAGAGCAGCGGATCGGACTTCAGGGTGTCGACGAGCTCCTGGTCGCCGTAGGTGACGATCAGCTCGACGTCGTCGAACTGATCCAGCTGCTCGGCGCTGATGCTGCCGGAATACTTGCCGCTCGCCGAGGCCTCGGTCACGGCGGCCGGCGTGGCCAGGCCCAGGTCCTCGAAGAAGGCGGCCCGGGTGTCGGCGGCGGTGTAGAAGTTCACCGTGCTCAGGTCGGTCGGGTCGACGTGGGTGAGGAACATGGTCTTGGTGCCCTCGAGCTCGGGGTACGCGGCGGTGGCCTCGGCGATCTCGGCGTCGAGCTCGTCGACCAGTGCGTTGCCCTCGGCCTCCATGCCCATTCCCATGGAGTTGAAGCGGATGGTGTCGCGCCACGAGGTGGCCCACGCCTCCTCGGGGTAGGCCACGACGGGGGCGATCTCGCTGAGGGTGTCGTAGTCCTCCTGCGTCAGCCCGGAGTAGGCGGCCAGGATGACGTCCGGCTCGGTGTCGGCCACGGCCTCGAAGTCGATCCCGTCGGTCTCGTCGAACAACACGGGGGGCTCCGCGTCGAGCTCCTCGAGTCGCTCCTCGACCCACGGGAGCATGCCGTTGCCGTCGTCGTCACCGAAGGTCGCCGCGGCCATCCCCACCGGGACGACCCCCAGGGCGAGCGGCACCTCGTGGTTGGCCCACGCGACGGTGGCCACCCGCTCGGGCGCCTCCTCGATGGTGGTGGTGCCGAGCGCGTGCTCGATCACCACGGGGAACGACCCGGACCCGCCGGACGCGGCCGCGCCTGTCGACTCCTCGGAGTCGACGGGCGAACCACACGCGGACAGCACGAGGGCGGCCGTGGTGGCGATCAGAAAGGGGACAACACCGCGAGAACGCATCAGGGCGGCTCTCTCATTCTCGAGAAGATGAACAGGGCAGGACCCACCCGGACGCCGCGTCGAGTCCTCCAACGCAGTCTGACCATTAGGTGAGGCTGGCCTAAGACATTACGACCGCACCGTGGCGCGGCGCAATCGCTCGATCAGGACGCCGGATATCGCGGATCGGACAAGCTCGCGGTCTCCGCGGCATCTTCGGCCGGGCTGCGGAGAGGCCTGGGGGCAGAGCCAGTGGCGGGGCGGAACTGCCCCGGGGTGAGCCCGGTGGTCCGGCGGAAGGCCGCGCCGAACGCGCTTGCCGAGCGATAGCCCACCCGCACGGCCACCTCGTCGACCGGCACGCCACTGCCCAGCAGGACCGATGCGTGCTGTGCGCGGAACGCCGCCTGCCAGGCTCCGAAGCTCAGGCCCGTCTCGGCACGGAACGCCCGGGTCACGGTCCGTTCGCTCACGCCGAGCCGCGCCGCCCACTCGGTCAGAGAGCGGTCGTCGCCGGGGCGCGACTCGAGGGCCGTGACGATCGGACGCAGCAGTTCGGCGGTCGGTCGCTGCACCAGCAGGGCGTGGGCGGACGGTTCGAGCGTGTCGAACACCATCTGCTCGGTGAGCTCGCGTGAGCGGGCCTGCAGGGTGTGGTCCACCAGGCGTTCCAGCAGCAGGGTCAGCAGCGGGGTCATCTCCACCGCCACGGGCTCGGCCGGCAGGGGGGAGGAGCTTCGCGAGTCAACCTGGGCGGTCCGGTACCAGGTGCCCGCCGGGGCTGCCGCAGAGTGGAGTACGCCCGCGGGGATCCACAGCCCCACGGACGGGGTGATGGTCCAGGTCCGCGGGCCGATGGTCGCGGTGGACGCGCCCGCCCGGTTCCAGAGCAGTTCGTGGGTGGGGTGGGAATGCGGTGCCCACACGGTGTCGCGGGCCACGAGCTCGTCCATGCCGGTGATGGTGAAGGGCATCACGGCGGCCCCCGCCTGGTACACCGGCAGGGTCCTGGTCTCCGCGTCCGCGCGGCGCGCCGTGCTGATCCCGGTCATGCGCTGATTGTCGCACCACCGTTCGGACCGCCCCGTAACGGTGGTCACATCAGCAAAGCGTGTGACGCGTCCTGCAGTACAGTGCGAGGGTTCCCGTGCGCGCCGTCAGGCCTCGCCGGGCTTCCCACTTTGTTTCGACCCGTAATGTCTAAGGATTCCCGTGACGACTGAGTCATCCGCCGCTGCTTTCTCTCCATCCCAGCCCGACCCTGCCCAGCCCACGCCCGCCCTCGGCTCCCCGCCGCTGCCCGCCGCCACCAAGCGGCTCATCGCGCTGCTCGTGGCCGCCGCATTCGTGGTGATCCTCAACGAGACCATCATGTCGGTCGCGATCCCCGAGCTGATGGGGGAGTTCGCCGTCACCGCCGCCACCGCGCAGTGGCTCACCACGGCGTTCATGCTCACCATGGCCGTGGTCATCCCGTTCACCGGGTGGATGCTCATGCGGTTGCCGCTGCGGACGGTGTTCATCATCGCCATGACCACCTTCACCCTCGGCACCCTGCTGGCCTCGCTGGCACCGGTGTTCGTGGTCCTGGTCGCCGGCCGGGTGGTGCAGGCCGTGGGCACCGCGATCATGATCCCGCTGCTCATGACCACCGTGCTCAACGTGGTGCCCGCGGATCGTCGCGGCCGCACCATGGGTGTGATCTCCATCGTGATCGCGGTGGCCCCGGCCATCGGCCCCACCGTCGGCGGACTGGTGCTCGACGTGCTGAGCTGGCGTTGGATGTTCTGGTTCGTGCTCCCCATCGGGGTGCTCGCGCTGGTGGCCGGCGCCACGCTGATCCGCAACGTCACCGCCACCCGCGCGATCCCGCTCGACATCTTTTCCGGCGTGCTCTCGGCCATCGGCTTTGCGGGCCTGATCTTCGGCCTGAGCTCCTTCGGTGAAGCCGCCAACGACAACGCGCTGGTGTCCCCGTGGGTGCCCGTGCTCGTGGGCGTGGCCGCGCTGTCGGTGTTCGTCTGGCGCCAGCTCGCGCTCAAGGACTACGCGCTTCTCGACGTGCGGGCCTTCACCTTCCGCACCTTCACAGTCAGCCTCACGCTGATGCTGCTGTCCATGATGGCGCTGTTCGGCACCCTGATCCTGCTGCCGCTGTACATGCAGCAGGTCCTGGGCACCACCACCCTCGAGTCCGGCCTGGCATTGCTGCCCGGCGGCCTGCTCATGGGTGTGCTCGGGTGGTTCGTGGGTCGGCTCTTCGACCGCATCGGCCCGCGCCCGCTGATCATCCCGGGCTCGATCCTGGCCGCCGCCGGCCTGTGGGGCATGTACCTCTTCTTCTCCGCCGAGTCGTCGCTGGCGATCGTGGTGGTGTGGCACATGATCCTCAGCGTGGGCCTGGCGCTGCTGTTCTCGCCGCTGCTCACCTCGGCGCTCGGCTCGCTCCCGCCGCACCTGTACTCGCACGGCTCCGCGCTGCTCAACACGCTGCAGCAGGTCGCCGCGGCCGCCGGCACCGCGCTGTTCATCACGGTGATGACGCTGGGCATCGTGGCCGGCGCCGAGTCCGGCGAGGGCGACGTGGCCGCGCAGATGACCGGCGTCCACAACGCGCTGCTGGTGGGCGCGATCATCTCGCTGATCACCGTCGTGGGCGCGTGGTTCGTCCGCAACACCGCACAGACCGAGGGGCCTGCGGTGGCGCCGATGGCCGAGGAGCCGGTCGCGTCGTAACCGGCC
>NZ_JAALDX010000149.1 GCF_014145095.1 Dietzia sp. SLG310A2-38A2
CGGGCTGGACGTCGGCGACGGCCTCGCGATCCGGCCAGAGAGCCGCCGCCCGGCGCAGGGCCGCGGCGGTGGTCTCGACGTCGCGGGTGGTCTCGACGTCGCGGTTGGCGGCGGCGGAGCTGTCGTTCATCGCGGACTCCTCGGGTGCTGCGGGTGTGGCGCCCACCACGGTACCAAGCACCTGCTTGGTCGGCCCCGCGCTCAGTACCTGAGCGCGCCCCGGTCGAACGGGACCTGGACGCCCGAGAGGGAGCGGGAACCGTCCCCGGCCAGGTACGACACCACGTCGGCGACCTCCTCGGGGGGCATGAAGTCCGCCAGGGTGCTGGCGCCGTCCTTGAGGACGTTCTTGAGGGGCATCGGCGAGAAACTGTGCAGGTACGACGGGAACCGGCCGAAGATCTCCGCCATGCCGTCGGGGTCGATCATCGGGGTGTCCACCGAGTACGGGTGGATCGAGTTGACCCGGATGCCGAACTCGCCCGCCTCGAGGGCGAGTGAGTTGGTCAGTGCCACGAGGCCGGCCTTGGAGGCCGAGTAGTGCCCGTTGCCCGGTGTGGCCTTGAGGCCCGCCGACGAGCTGACGATGATGATCGACCCGCCGTTGCCCGCCTCGATCATCGCCGGCACCGCCGCGCGGATCGTCCGCCACGTGCCGCTCAGGTTGACGCCGATGACCATGTCCCAGTCGTCCTCCGGCATCTCCCACAGCCGGCCCCAGGTGAGGACGCCGGCGTTGGCGACGACGATGTCCAGCCGGCCGAAGGTGGCGATGGTGCGGGCGACCAGGTCCTGTAGCGGCCCGAGATCCCGGATGTCGAGGACGGCCGAGAGGGATCTGCCCCCCGCCTCCTCGACCAGGCGAACGGTCTCGGCGAGATCGTCCGGAGTGGGCGCCGGATAGGAGACGGACTCGGACACCGGCGCGCAGATGTCGGTGACCACGACGTCCGCGCCCTCCGAGGCGAGACGGACGGCGTGGGCCCGGCCCTGTGCCCGGGCGGCGCCGGTGACCAGTGCGACCTTGCCCTGCAGGGGCGTGACGGGAGTGCTCATGTCGACCATCACACCCGACGCGGTCCGGGGGGACGGGCGGTTCCGGCAAACCAAGCAAGTGCTTGGTAGAGTGGCCGCATGACCCAGAGCACCAGGCCGGCGTCGGAGATGACCGATGACGAGTTCGCCGCGGAGTTCCGCACGTGGCTGGACGACAACCTGACCGGAGACTTCGCCGAGATCAAGGGCACCGGCGGGCCCGGTAGCGAACACCAGTTCTTCGCCCGACGCCTGGCCTGGGAACGGCACATGGCCGAGGCCGGGTGGACCTGTGTGGGTTGGCCTGTCGAGTACGGCGGCCGCGGTGCATCGCTGAGCCAGCAGGTCCGCATCCACGAGGAGTACGCCAAGGCCGACGCCCCGGCGAGGGTGTCGCACCTGGGCGAGACGCTGCTCGGGCCCACCCTCATCGCGCACGGCACACAGGAGCAGAAGGAACGCTTCCTGCCCCGGATCCTCGACGTCACCGAACTGTGGGCACAGGGTTATTCCGAGCCCGGCGCCGGATCCGATCTGGCGAACGTGTCCACCACCGCGCGCCTGGGCGAGGACGGCAGATGGCATCTGCACGGCCAGAAGGTGTGGACCTCCCTGGCGCACCTGAGCCAATGGGTGTTCGTCGTGGCCCGGACCGAGGAGGGGACCAGCCGTCACAAGGGCCTGAGCTTCCTGCTGGTGCCGCTGGACCAGCCGGGAGTCGAGATCCGGCCGATCCAGCAGCTCACCGGGACCTCCGAGTTCAACGAGGTCTTCTTCTCGGACGCCGTCACCGAAGCCGGGATGATCGTGGGGGAGCGGGGCGAGGGCTGGAAGGTCGCCATGACCCTGCTGGAGTTCGAGCGGGGGGTGTCCACGCTCGGTCAGCAGGTGGGCTTCGCGCGCGAGCTCGACCAGGTCGTGGCCATGGCCCGGTCCAACGGCAGCGCGGAGGTCCCCGCGGTGCGCGAACGGATCACGCGCGCGTGGGTCGGACTCAAGGTGATCCGCGCCCACGCACTGCGCACGCTCGCCGAGCGCGACGCCTCCGGGGGCAATGCGTCCGCGGCCAAGCTCCTGTGGGCCAACTGGCACCGCGACCTGGGCGAGCTGGCGATGGTCGTGCAAGGGGCCGAGTCGCTCACCGGGCCCACTCACGACTCCGAGGGCGCGGCCAACGACCTGCACGACCCGGAGCACCTCGAGCTCGCGCTGTGGCAACGGCTCTTCCTGTTCACCCGCTCCGACACCATCTACGGCGGATCCAACGAGATCCAGCGCAACATCATCTCCGAGCGCGTGCTCGGACTACCCCGAGAGGCCAGGCCGTCATGACCCAGCACAAGTCCCCCCTTGCCGCGTCCCCCTTGTCCACGGTGCCCGAGGAGACCCCGGGACACGGGCTGCTCGCCGGCAAGAAGGTCGTGGTGACGGCGGCGGCCGGCACCGGGATCGGTTTCTCGGCAGCCCGTCGCGCCGCGCTCGAGGGTGCGGACGTGCTGGTGTCCGACTTCCACGAGCGCCGCATGAACGAGGCCCGCGACTCGCTCGCCGCCGAGTTCCCCGAGCAGCGGTTCGAGGCCATCACCTGCAACGTGCAGTCGACCTCGGACGTCGACGCGCTGATCTCCGGTGCCGCCGAGAAGCTCGGCCGCATCGACGTGCTGGTCAACAACGCCGGCTTCGGCGGCGAGGGCGAGCTGGTGGACATGACCGACGAGGACTGGGACCGGGTCCTGGACATCACGCTGAACGGAACGTTCCGCGCGACCCGCGCGGCGCTGCGGTACTTCCGCGACGTGCCCCACAACGGGGTGATCGTCAACAACGCCTCGGTGCTGGGGTGGCGCGCGCAGCGGGGCCAGGCGCACTACGCCGCGGCCAAGGCCGGCGTCATGGCGCTCACCCGGTGTTCGGCGATCGAGGGCGCCGACTTCGGCGTGCGCATCAACGCGATCGCGCCCTCCATCGCCCGCCACGCGTTCCTGGAGAAGTCGGCCTCCGCCGAACTCCTCGACGAGCTCGCCGCGAAGGAGGCGTTCGGCCGAGCCGCCGACGTCTGGGAGGTGGCCGCGACCATCGCCATGCTCGCCAGCGACTACACCACCTACCTCACCGGGGAGGTCGTCTCCATCTCGTCGCAGCGGGCCTGACACGGATCTGACGCGCGGCTGACGCGCGGCTGACGCGCGCAGCCGGAGCGGCCCGGGGCAGGGGGTTAGGCGTTCCGTATCTTCTCGACCTGCTTGCCGAAGGCGTCCAGGGCCGTGTCCCGCTCCATGTCCGAGACCGGCCCCGCCCCGTTGGCGACGGTGACGGAGACTCCGATTCCCCGGACGACGCCGGTGATCAGGACGTTCCCCGTGAGCATCTCCTGGCCCATCATCTCCATGGAGTTGGTCTGCGAGATGGCGGCGAAGTGCTCCACACCCTCCGGGCCCTGAAGCGGCAACAGCGAGTTCTCGGCCCGGGTCGTCACCTCGGTCCCCTCGAGGGGGATCGTGACCGTCATGGTCGGGCAGTCGGTGATGAGCTGGTCGCGAGCGGGAAGACTCGTGGTCACCGTGGTCACCGACACCGCGTATGCGGTGTTCCCGCTCTGGCCCGCCTGGATGGCCATCGCGCCCGGTTCGGCCTGGGCGAGGAACGCGTCCTGGCTGAAGTCGGCGCAGCGCTCGGGGTCGACGCGGACCCCGGCGGCGATGTCCTCGAGCGCGCCGACCCCCCCGGCGATCTCCTCGGCCGGGATCGGGGCCAAGCCCAACTCGGGGGCATCGTCAGCGTTCAGTACCAGCTGGTCCACCCCGGCCTCCGGGGCGCCGGGGGCGCTCGCCGGCTG
>NZ_JAALDX010000015.1 GCF_014145095.1 Dietzia sp. SLG310A2-38A2
CGGGGCCGGTGGCCGGGACCGTCCCTCGGCCGGAGTCCCGACCGCCGGGCCCCGCGGTCGGGTCCGAGAACGGCGCCAGGGCGGGCAGGGGGCTCGACGAGGCTGGTAGCAGGGCGAGGAATCCGGGGATCGTCCCGGCGATCATGGCCGAGGGCATCCCGGAGCGCACCGTCAGGTGGGGTCTCGACCCCTCGATGGCGGTGCCGTCGCGGTCGGACGGTTCCTGTGGTCGGGGAGCGGCAACCTCCTCGGTCACCTCGTCACCGGTGGGTGCGGTGGCCTCCGGGGGGCCGAGGACGACGACCGCCGCCGCGATCCCCAGCCCTCCCACGATGACGGGCAGGGCGATGAGTCCGGCAGCGGCGACCCTCATGCCACTCCTCCACACATGGGCTCAGTGTATTGATGACGCAGCCACTGTCTCACCGAATGGAGATCTTGGAAAGAGGGCGCCGTCACACGGACCGCAAACGGGCCGCACCCGGCATGGGTGCGGCCCGTTCGTGGATCACTCTCGGGGACTACCGATCTCGTCGCGCCGGTCTCAGCCCAGGCGCTCCTTGAGGGCGGCGAACTGCTCGTGCACCTCGGTCGGGACCTTGGGTCCGCAGAACTCCAGCCATTCGGTGATGAGCGGGAGCTCGCGACGCCACTCCTCGGGATCGATGGCCAGTGCCTCCTCGACGTCCTTGATCGGGGTGTCGAGGCCGGTGAGGTCGATGTCCGAGGCGCGGGCGGTGAACCCGGCGACGGTCTCGTCCGCCTCGACCCGACCCTCGATACGGTCCACGACCCACTTGAGGACCCGGCTGTTCTCGCCGAACCCGGGCCAGAGGAAGCGACCATCCGCGCCCTTACGGAACCAGTTGACCAGGAAGACCTTGGGCATCTTGTCGCCGCCGCGGGTGCCCATGTCCACCCAGTGCTGGAAGTAGTCACCGACGTTGTAACCGATGAAGGGCAGCATCGCCATCGGGTCGCGGCGAACCGCACCGACCTGGCCCTCCGCGGCCGCGGTCTGACCGGAGGAGAGGGTGGCCCCGATGTAGACGCCGTGGTTCCACGAGTGGGCCTCGCTCACCAGCGGTACGGTGTCCGCCCGGCGCCCACCGAACAGGATGGCCGAGATCGGCACGCCCTCGGGTGAGTTGAACTCCGCGGCCGTGACCGGGCACTGGTCGATCGGCACGCAGTAGCGGGAGTTGGGGTGGGCCGCATTGCCGGCGCCGCCGTCGCCGACGGGCGTCCAGTCGTTGCCCAGCCAGTCGATCAGGTGGTCCGGGGTCCCCTCCAGGTCCTCCCACCACACGTCACCGTCGTCCGTGAGGGCGACGTTGGTGTAGATGGAGTTGCCCGCTTCCAGCGTCTTCATGGCGTTGGGGTTGGAGGAGTAGTTGGTGCCCGGCGCGACACCGAAGAAGCCGTACTCCGGGTTGACGGCGTAGAGACGGCCGTCCTCGCCGAATCGCATCCAGGCGATGTCGTCTCCCACGACCTCGGCGCGCCAGCCCTCGATGGTCGGCTGCAGCATCGCGAGGTTGGTCTTGCCGCACGCGGACGGGAAGGCCGCGGCGATGAAGTAGACCTTGTC
This sequence comes from Dietzia sp. SLG310A2-38A2, assembly GCF_014145095.1. Classification (GTDB taxonomy): domain Bacteria; phylum Actinomycetota; class Actinomycetes; order Mycobacteriales; family Mycobacteriaceae; genus Dietzia. The sequence goes on from NZ_JAALDX010000015.1 coordinate 1,592, forward strand.
CTCCGGGGAGATGAGCTTGAGGATGAGCATGTGCTCGGCCATCCAGCCCTCGTCGCGGGCCATGGCGGAGGCGATCCGCAGCGCGAAGCACTTCTTGCCCAGCAGTGCGTTGCCGCCGTACCCGGATCCGAAGGACCAGATCTCCCGGGTCTCCGGGAAGTGGGTGATGTACTTCTCCTCGTTGCACGGCCAGGGGACGTCGTCCTGGCCGGGCTCGAGCGGGGCGCCCACGGTGTGCAGGCCCTTGACGTATGCGCCGTCCGAGCCGATCTTCTCGAGTGCGGCGGTGCCCATACGGGTCATGATCTTCATGGACACCACGACGTAGGCGGAGTCGGAGAGTTCGATGCCGAGCTTGGGGTCCTCGGCCTCGAGGGGGCCCATGCAGTAGGGCACGACGTACATCGTGCGGCCACGCATGCTGCCGCTGAACAGGTCGGTCATGTGGCCGCGCATCTCGGCCGGGTCCCGCCAGTTGTTCGTGGGGCCGGCACCCTCTGCGGTCTCCGAGCAGATGAACGTCCGCGACTCGACGCGGGCGACGTCCTTGGGGTCGGACTGGGCGAGGAACGAATTGGGCTTCTTCGACTCGTCGAGTCTGACGAAGGTGCCGTGCTCCACCAGTTCAGTCGTGAGGCGCTCCCACTCCTCGTCGGAGCCGTCGGCAAAGACGACCCGGTCCGGCTGGGTCAGTTCGGCGACCTCGGCGATCCACGCGAGCATCTCCGCGTGATCGGTTGGCGCCTGACCCTCGAGGCCGGGAATGGTGGTGGTGGTCATCACAGCTCCTCGTACACGGTGCATGGTATCGATCACAGACTATCGTCAACCCGATGGTCCCGCCGCTTTCCGGGCCCCGATCGTGGCCCCGACGTGAGCAATGCCTCAACTTTTCAGATGTGACCGTGGTCGATGCGTTCCCATCGGGCTGGGGGCGGTGACGATTCGGGGGACCCGGCCCGGGCCTCATTGGTGAAGCCGCCGAACGGGACCCCCTCCGCGGGGTTGGCCAGTCGCCAGGAGTCGTAGCTGCCGTCGAAACGGACCGTCGAGACGTGGTCGACCGTCCCGTCGCCGTCGACGTCCGTGTAGACGGTGAGCCCCCGGCCGTCCCCCCGGGTGACGGCCTCCATGAAACCGTCGCCGTCGAGGTCCGCCTCGGGTGACCCGAGATCCAGGACGCCGTCACCGACCGGGACGTGCAGGCCGAGAGACGAGGCCTCCGCGAGTGGGGCACCGTCGAGACCGCACACGTCGGGTCTGGCGCTGAAGCCGGTCGGTTCGGAACCGGGGTAGGGGTCGGTCATGGGGAGGGGCTCCCTGGGGTGGCGAGGGCGGGCGGGGGAGTGC
>NZ_JAALDX010000150.1 GCF_014145095.1 Dietzia sp. SLG310A2-38A2
TCCCGCCGGTGCCGGTGAGCTCGAGACCGAACTCGGCGATGTCCTGGCGATGGCGCACGCCGACGATCTTGCGGACGGACGACTCGGCCCCCGGGCCGGAGCCGGCGAGGGTCCGCAGGGCGGTGCGCAGGTCGAGCAGGCTCCCCACGACGCCGTCGGCGACGTGCCTACCGAGCTCGTCGAGCACCAGGGCGTCCTCCTCCGCCCCCGCCGCGCGGATGAGGCCGACGATCTCCTCGGCGGCCTCGCCGAGCGAGGAGCCACCGCCCATGGCCACGCGCTCGTTGGCCAGGGTCGTGCGGGCGATCTTCCAGCCGTCGTTCACCTGACCGACCTGGAACTCGTCGGGGACGAACAGGTCCTCGAGGTAGACCTCGTTGAACAAGGCCTCACCGGTGATCTCGCGCAGCGGCCTGGTCCGGATCCCCTCGGATTTCATGTCCACGAGGAAGTAGGTGATGCCCTTGTGCTTGGGGGCGTCGGGATCGGTGCGGGCCAGGCACATGGCCCAGTCGGCCTCGCGTGCCAGGGACGTCCACACCTTCTGGCCGTTGATCCTCCACCCGCCGTCGACCTTCTCGGCGGTCGCGCGCAGCGCGGCGAGATCCGAACCGGCGCCCGGCTCGGAGAACAGCTGGCACCACTTGATCTCGCCGGCCATGGTGCCGCGCACCAGCAGGTCTGCGTGCTCGGGTGCGGCCTGCAGGATGGTCGGCACGGCCCAGCCGCCGATGGTGATCTCGTGTCGGGTCACGCCCGCCACCTCGAGCTCCTCGTCGATGAGGAGCTGCTCGGCGGGCGAGGCCCCCAGGCCCCACGGCTCGGGCAGGTGCGGCATGAACAGGCCCGTGTCTGCCAGGGCCCGCTTGCGTTCGTCACCGGAGACCGCGGCGACCTTCGCCACCAGGGCCCTGATCTCCTCGCGCCTGGCGTCGAGACCATCGACCTCCGACAGGTCGATCTCGAGGTGTCGGCGCCTGCCGGCCAGGGTCAACTCGGCCAGTGAGCGCCGCCAGCGGGCCGAACCGCCGATCGCCTGGCGCAGTGCGCCCGCCCGCCGCATGTAGAAGTGGGCGTCGTGCTCGAAGGTGAAGCCGATGCCGCCGAGGATCTGGATGCAGTCCTGGGAATTGCGCACGGCGTTGTCGAAGGCCAGGGCCCCGGCCACCGACGCCGCGACGGGCAGTTCCGAGTCTGCGGCGAGCAGGTCCTCGGCGGCCGCGGCGGCGTCCCACGCCAGGGCGCGGACCTGCTCGGTACGGCAGAGCATGTCGGCCGCCAGGTGCTTGATGGACTGGAACGACCCGATGGTCCGGCCGAACTGTTCGCGGATCTTGGCGTACTCGACGGCGGTGGCGAGCGTGTAGTCGGCGACCCCGGCGGCCTCCGCGGCGGCGAGGGTCACGAAGAGCTGGTGGACGAGGTCCGTGGTGATGCCGTCGAGGATCCGGTCGGCCGGGATTCGAACGCCGTCCAGGGACACGTGACCGATGGAGCCCGACAGGTCGTAGGGGGTCGCGGGGGTCACGGTGAGCCCCTCGGTGTCCCCGTCGAGCAGGGCCCACCGGGTCCGCCCGTCCACCTCGACGGACAGGAGGATCCCCCCGCCCGTGGTCCCGCCGTAGGCGACACCCGGATCACCGGTCACCGTGGTCGAGCCGGCGGTGGTCGAGCCCTTGAGGGTGGACGCCCCGTGGCCCAGGCAGACGCCCACGGGCAGCCCGCCCTCGGCGATGGTCTCGCCCAGCGCGGAGGCCACCTCGCTACCGGCGCGTGAGACCAGGACGCCCGCGAGGGCGGTCGACAGGATCGGGCCCGGGGCCATCCGGGCGGTGGCCTCCTCGAGCATGCAGGCCAGGTCGAGGATCTCGGCCCCGGCCCCGCCGTACTCCTCGGCGACGGCCACGCCGAAGAGCCCCAATTCGGCCAACTGCGTCCAATGCGCCTTCCAGGCGTCCGGGTCCGTCTCCTGGGCGCGTACTGTGTCCACGGGATCGACGGACTTGGCCCAGGACTTGATCGAGTTCTGGATCTCGGTCTGATCCGGGGTGGTGGCGATGCTCACGGTGGCTCCTCGTCGCGACGGGGTTCGAACCGGCGCGGGTCCGCGGACCGGCGCTCTCCCCCATAGTAGAACGTGTTCTAACAACCGTGTTCTAGAATGCACCAGCAGGACGTGAACACCGAACCCGGCCCCCATCGGCCGCTCGCCAGCCCAGGAGGCTCGCCTCATGACCAAGAGCTCGACCGAGACCGGTTCCGGTCCTGCCGCGTCTGATCCCGCGTCCCGCGGCGACGAGCCCAGCACCTCGTCCCAGCGGGAGCGCCGTCGCCGGATCCTCGACGCCACGCTGGCCCTGGCCGCCAAGGGCGGGTACGAAGCGGTGCAGATGCGCGCGGTGGCGGAGAAGGCCGAGGTCGCGGTGGGCACGCTCTATCGCTACTTCCCCTCCAAGGTCCACCTCCTGGTCTCGGCGCTGGCCCGCGAGTTCCGCCGCCTGGACCAGCGCACGGAGCGCTCGGCCCCGCCCGGCGACACCGCCCAGGAGCGCATGAAGGTCGTGGTGGACATGATCACCAAGTCCATGCAGCGCGACCCCAACCTCACCGAGGCCATGACCCGGGCGTTCATGTTCGCCGACGCGTCGGTGGCCAACGAGGTCGAGGAGGTGGGCTACTACATGGACCGGATCATCGCCCGCGCCATGGCCCAGGGGGAGCCGGACGAGGTCCAGCTCTCGATCGCCCGCGTGGTCTCCGACGTGTGGATGTCGAACCTCGTCTCCTGGCTCACCAGGCGATCCTCGGCCGCGGACGTCAACAGCCGACTGGGCCTGACCATCGACCTCCTGCTGGGCACGGACGACTCCCCGCGCCGGGCGCGGCTGCACACCGCCATCGGCAAGGGAAACGGGGCGTCCGAAGAGGCCGCAGGGGCGGACGCCGAGCCCGAGGGCTGAACAGCCTCCACCCCACCGCGGCCGCGGCCGTGCCCGCGTCTCCGCTGGCGAACGCGCGCAAACACTGCAGCCGCACACGATGATTCGTGTGCGGCTGTAGTTCTTGCGCGCGGGCGTCAGGGCACCACGACCGCCGGGACCTGACGCACCAGGTGCGAGACGTCGGCCGTCCAGCGCACCGGACCGTCCGCGGGGGTCCAGTCGGTGAGCAGGTCCGCCACCTTGGCCGTCATCTCCCGGCTGAGCCGCAGGAACGAGGTCCCGGGCTGGTCGTCCACCTCTCCGAGGATCAGCCACCAGGCCCAGGCCACCGCTCCTGCGTTGGCCACGAAGTCCGGCAACACCGCGATCCCGCGTGCCGTCAGGTCGAGTTCCGCGTCGATGGTGGTGGCGGCGTTGGCGGCCTCCACCACGATCGGCGCCGTGACGGACGCGCAGTTGTCCGCGGTGATGGCGTACGAGACCGCGGCGGGGACCAGGACGTCGACGTCCATCCCGATGATCTGGTCCCGCTCCAGCTGCTGGACGCGGGCGGGGACGGCCCCGCGGTCGATCTCACCGAAGCGGTCGCGGGTGGCCAGCAGCGCGGGGATGTCGAGGCCCGCCGGGTCGTAGAGCGTCCCGGCGGCGTCGGCCACCGCCACCACTGTCATCCCGGCCTCGTGCAGGTACCAGGCCGCGGCGCCGCCCATCGTGCCCACACCCTGGACCGCGACGGTGGTGCGTCCGACGTCCCAGCCGCGCACGTATGCCGCGGCCAGGCACGCCTGCGCCACCCCGTACCCGCCGATCACGTCGCCGAGCAGTCCGCCCGGCACCTCGGCGGTGAGCCCGCGGAAGATGCGGCCGGCGGTCGCGGCAGGATCCCCGGAGCGCTCGATGGCGGCGTGGTAGGACTGCCGCATCCCCAGACCCGCGAAGACCCCGTCGATCAGGTGCTGCGGGACTCCGAGGTCCTCGGCGGTCACCCAGTGACGGTCGAGGAACGGGCGCATCGCCTCACAGAACCGGGACAGCACCTCGACGGCACGGGGGTCCTTGGGGTCGAAGTCGATCCCGCCCTTGGCCCCGCCGACGGGGAGGTCGAAGGCAGCGGTCTTGCGGGTCATGCCGCGGGCCAGGTCCTCCACCTCGCCCAGGGTGCAGCCGGCCCGCATCCTGGTCCCGCCGGTGGCCAGGCCTCCGGTGAGGGTGTCCACGACGAGGAAACCGCGAGCACCGGTGACGTCGTCCTTCCAGTGCAGCCGCAGGTACGGTTCGCGGGTGGAGGTCTTCTCCACGGGTGAAGCTGGCACGGCCACCGGAGCCGACCCGGTTGTCGCGGTGAAACCCGGAATCTCGATGGATGTCATGGTGCTCGCCTCCTGAAAACGCCTCGTCCCGACTCTCCGGCGGGGTCCCCCAAGCATGGGAGCGAGGGCAGGCCCGGGTCCAGCGAGAATCGATGGACCCGACCGTTCACTTTTTCTGCACTGTCCCCGGTCAGCCCCTACGCTCGGGTCCATGGAGCCGTCACTGCACCGACTCAGACTGCTCCGCGAACTGGAGCGTCGCGGGACCGTGACCGCCGTCGCCGGGGCCCTGGACTACACGGTTTCCGCCGTGTCCCAACAGCTCGCCCTTCTCGAACGGGAGGCGGGGACCCCCCTGTTCGAGCGTCGTGGCCGCCGGATCGTGCTCACCGAGGCCGGGCTGGTCCTGGCCGGGCACGCGGAGACCATCCTGTCCGCGGTGGAGGACGCCGGGCACGCGATGGAGTCGGCACGAGCAGGGGTCGGGACGACCCTCACGGCGGGTGTCTGGGCGTCGGTGGCCACCACCCTGCTGCCCGCGGGGATTCGGGTGCTCGCCCGGGACCACCCCGGGATCGAGGTGCGCAGCCGCGAACTCGCCCCCGAGGACACCACGGGCGCGGTCCGGGACGGCTCCCTCGACCTGGCCTTCGTCCTGGACTACTCCAGCTACACGATGGCCCGGGTCCCCGAGCTCACCCGCGCGCCCGTCGCCGTGGAGTCACTGCACCTCGTGGCCCCCCGCGGGTCGATCGACGCCGGCGAGGTGGCGCTGGGCGACCTCGCGGGCAAGCCCTGGGTTCTGGCCCACCCGCGCTCCCACTTCGGCAGGGCGGTGCGGCTCGCCTGCCGGGAGGCGGGGTTCGAGCCGGACATCCGTCACGAGGCCGGTGAGCAGTCGACCGCACTGGCCCTGGTCGCCGCAGGCCTCGGCGTGACCCTGGCCTCCGACCTCGGGCTGGGCACCTCGACCGCGGACGTGGACGTGCTACCGCTGAGCGATGCCCTCACCAGGACGGTCTCGATCGCCTACCGCGAGCGAGATGCGCGGCGCCGACCCCTGCAGGCCTTCGTCGGAGCGTTCACCGAGGCCGCCCTCGGCCTGGGGCTCGACGCCCCCTAGTCGCGATAGTGCTCCGCCCGGGTTCAGCGCCGGGCGAGGAAGTCGGGCCGCGGCGGGGTCCCGGCGAAGGGATCGGACAGGCCGTTCTCCACGCTGTTGAACACGATGAAGACGTTCGCCCTCGGCACCGGGCTGATGTTCCCGCCGGAGGCGTGCAGGGTGTTGCAGTCGAACATGGTCATCGATCCGGCCCCGCCGGTGAGGACGTCGAGACCGTGGGAGCGGTACAGCTCCGAGATGTGCTCCTCGGACGGCACGCCCACCTTCGGCGCCGTGGTCACCAGTGACTCCCTGTAGTACTCCTCCGGCGTCTCGCCTGCGCACTGCACGAAGTACCTCTGCGTCCCCGGCATGATCATCAGCGGGCCGTTGTAGACCTCGTTGCGGGTGAGCGCGAGGGAGGCGCTACACGCCCGGGGGCGGGGCATGCCGTCCTCGGCGTGCCAGGTCTCGAAGTCCGAGTGCCAGTAGAACGCCCCGCCCGCGAACCCGGGTTTGTAGTTCAGGCGGCTCTGGTGCACATAGACGTCGGAACCGAGGATCTCGCGGGCCAGGTCGATCGCACCGGAGTGCTCGACCGCCTCCCGCACGATCTCGCTCAGGGCGTGGACATCGAAGATCGACCGGACCGCGTCGCTGCCGGCCTCGCGGATCACCCGGGGGTCGGCGGCCATCGCGGGGTCGGCACCGATGCGGTGCAGTTCCTCGAGGCAGGCGTCCACCCTGCCGGCGTCCAGTGCGCCCTCCCTCTGCACGTAGCCGCGTTCGGCGAACCGCTGGATCTCGGGGTCGTCGGATCGGGACCACACCACCGGGTCCGGGCGATCGATGATGGTCGGGGCGGTCTTCACGCGCGTCACGTAGCCATCGACGGCCAGTGTCATGCGTCTCCTCTCGGTCGGGGGCGGGCCCCTCCGGCCCGCCTCTGGCCCCGACGGTAGATATGACCACGATCACGGACAACCGGTCAGGCGCTGACGTATCCCCGGTTCTTGTCGACCACCGGACCGGGCTCGCCGCCGTCCGCCCACGTGCGCAGGTGGTCGAGGAACTGCTGGGAGAGGGTGTCCCGCCAGCCCACCACGTCGCCCGACATGTGGGGGCTGACGTGCGCGCCGTCGAGGGTCCACAGCGGGTCACCGTCGGGCAGCGGTTCGACGACGAGGACGTCCAGGTGCGCCGAGAGTCTGCCCGCGGCGATCTCCTGCGTGAGGGCCTCCTGGTCCACCAGCTGCCCCCGCCCCACGTTGATCACGTGGGCACCGTCCGGGAGCGCGGCCAACTCGGCCGACCCGAGCATCCCGCGGGTGGCCTCGGTCAGCGGGGCCACCATGACCAGGTGATCGACGCCGCCCAGGTGCTCGACCAATCGGGCCGAATCCAGGACGACGCCGAAGTCCTCGTCGTCGTCGGAGGGTCGACGCCCCGCCCCGCGGACGTCCAGCCCCACCGCCCGCAGCAGACGCGCGGTGGCCCGGCCTATCCCCCCGGTCCCCACGACGAGCGCGCGGCGTCCCGCCACGCGGGTGGTCTCACGGTGGCGCCACACCCCCGCGCGCTGCAGCGCCTCCGTCCGGTGCAACTGCTTGTCGTGGGCGAGGACACACGCCAGGACGTACTCGGCGATGGGCCCGTCGAATACCCCGCGGGCGTTGGTGACCAGCACGTCGGAGTCGCGCAGTTCGTCGAAGAGGAGCTTGTCCACCCCGGCGGCGGCCACGTGGACCCACCGCAGCGCGTCGGCGGCGTGCCAGGCGGAGGCCAGAGCGTCGGAGAAGATGTCCCACACGAGCAGCACCTCGGCGCCGGGCAGCGCCTCGGCCAGGGTCTCGGCGGTGCACTCCCGGACCTCGGCGAGTCCGCGGAGTTCGTCGAGGTGGGTGGGCGGGACGACGCCGTCGGCGGTGAGGAGGACGACTGTCGGTCGCGTGCCCGGGTCCCGGTGCTGCTGCGTCATGGACACACCGTAGCGTGCCCGCGATCGGCCCCATCAGATCGTCGGATTGTTGACAATCTGCTCGGAGGGGTCACACACTGGCCCCATGACCGCGCACCTGTCGCCCCTTCTCAAGCAGGCCACGCCCGTCGTGGTGGACCACGCCCTCGGCTCGTGGATCCACGGCACCGACGGCCGCGACTACCTGGACTTCACGACCGGCATCGGCGTGACCAGCACCGGCCACTGCCACCCCGACGTGGTCGCCGCCGCGCGCGACCAGTGCGGGAAGATCATCCACGCGCAGTACACGACCGTCATGCACCAACCGCTGTTGCAGCTGACGGAGAAGCTCGGCGAGCACCTCCCGGAGGGGATCGACTCGGTGTTCTACGCCAACTCCGGCTCCGAGGCGGTCGAGGCCGCCGTCCGGCTGGCCCGCATGGCCACAGGCCGGCCCAACATCGTCACCGTCCAGGGCGGGTTCCACGGCCGCACCGTCGCCGCCGCGAGCCTCACCACCGCCGGCACGCGCTTCTCCGCCGGCTTCTCCCCCCTCATGGGCGGGGTGGTGATGACCCCGTTCCCGCACGCTCTGCGGCACGGGTGGAGTCAGGACGACGCGATCGACTTCGCGCTCGCTGAACTGGACTACCTCATGGCCTCCCGCGTCGACGCCCGCGAGATCGCGGCGTTCCTCATCGAGCCCGTGCTCGGCGACGGCGGCTACATGGCCACCCCGCCGCGCTACCTGCAGGGACTGCGCGACCGCGCCGACCGGATCGGCGCGCTGCTCGTGCTCGACGAGGTCCAGGCCGGCATCGGGCGCACCGGCCGGTTCTGGGGCCACCAGCACACCGAGGGCCTGGTCCCGGACGTCATCGTCACCGCCAAGGGGATCGCCTCGGGCTTCCCCATCTCCGCGATCGCCGCACCGGAGGCGATCATGGCCAAGGCCTGGCA
>NZ_JAALDX010000151.1:0-9524 GCF_014145095.1 Dietzia sp. SLG310A2-38A2
GCGGTTCGAGTGGCGGCCCGGGGTGCGACTGTCCCGGGTCTCGGTCGACGTGCTCGGCCCGGTGCCGGTCGCGGACATGGAGATCGAGGTCCGCATCGTCCGGCCCGGCCGCAGCGTGGAACTGCTCGAGGCCACGGCATCCGCAGGCGGGCGGCCCGCCCTGGTGGCCCGCGGATGGCGGATGCGCTCGACACCGGATGACTTCCCCGTGCACGGCAACCACACCGGCCCCGAGGTGCCGGACGCTCCGCGCGAACGGGGGGCGATGATGTCCTTCGCTCACGCGGACGGATACCTGTCCGTGGTGGACTTCTCCTTCGACCACGGCGACGGCGACTCCCTCGGGCCGGCCCGCGCATGGGGTCGGAGCAGACTCGACCTGGTCGACGGCGAGTCGATGACCGGGTGGCAGCACACGATCCTGGTGGCGGATTCGGCGAGCGGGATCTCCCTGGCCACCGACCCGCTCACGCGTCCGGCGATCAACTGCGACCTGCTGGTCTCCCTGCACCGGGAACCGGAACCGGGATGGGTGCATCTGGACTCCGAGACGCTGGGCGGCCCCGGTCGCGGCGTCATCACCGATACGCTCCTGTCCGACGACCGGGGACGGATCGGCCGCAGCGTCCAGAACCTGTACGGGCGGGGGGTCGGGTGAGAGGGCGGTCGAGGTGACGGGCGGACCCGGGCCGAGCGGAGACCCAGGTCACCGGACTCGTCCCGCGTGTCGCACCGCAGGTAGAGTGGCTGGTCGGCCCGATTCCCCCCGATAGCAGACGAGGTACCCGCGCACGTGATCACCATCGACGACCTGGAGGTGCGCGCCGGCGTGCGCACCCTGCTCCACATGGACGGGTCCTCGCTGCGGGTCCAGCCCGGCGACCGGATCGGCCTGGTCGGCCGGAACGGTGCCGGTAAGACGACGACGATGAGGATCCTCGCCGGCGAGGGTGAGCCGTACGCGGGCACGGTCGTCTCGACCAGCGACGTGGGGTACCTGCCGCAGGATCCCCGCGAGGGCAACATGGACCAGCTCGCGCGCAGCCGCGTCCTGTCGGCCCGTGGGCTGGATGTGCTGATGGTCCAGATGACCGAGGCGCAGGACGAGATGGTCGCCGCTCCGGACGATGCGGCGATGGACAAGGCCGTGCGCCGGTACGGACGCCTGGAGGACGAGTTCTCCGCACGGGGTGGGTACGAGGCCGAGAGCGAGGCCGCCCGTATCTGCAACAGCCTCGGACTCGAGGAGCGGATCCTCACCCAGAACCTGGGCACGCTCTCGGGCGGTCAGCGTAGGCGGGTGGAGTTGGCCCGGATCCTGTTCGCCGCGTCCGACGGGGCGGGAAAGTCGCAGACCATGCTGCTGCTGGACGAGCCCACCAACCACCTCGACGCCGACTCCATCACCTGGCTGCGCTCGTTCCTCGAGAAGCACGAGGGCGGGCTGATCATCATCTCCCACGATGTCGAGTTGCTCGAGGCCGTGGTCAACAGGGTGTGGTTCCTCGACGCCGTGCGCGGGGAGATCGACGCCTACAACATGGGGTGGCAGAAGTATCTCGATGCCCGGGCCACCGATGAGGCCCGGCGCCGCCGCGAACGCGCGAACGCCGAGAAGAAGGCCTCGGCCCTCAAGACGCAGGCCGCCAAGCTGGGCGCAAAGGCCACCAAGGCCGCCTCCGCCAAGCAGATGATCCGCCGCGCCGAGACCATGATGAACGAGCTCGACGCGGTGCGGGTGGCCGACAAGGTGGCGCACATCAAGTTCCCCACCCCGGCCGCGTGTGGCAAGACCCCGATGTTCGCCAAGGGCCTGACCAAGATGTACGGCTCGTTGGAGGTCTTCGCCGGGGTGGACCTGGCGATCGACAAGGGCAGCCGCGTGGTGGTGCTGGGGTACAACGGCGCCGGCAAGACCACCCTGCTCAAGCTCCTCGCGGGTGTCGAGCGCACCGACGGTGAGGGCGGGGTCGTCTCCGGCCACGGCCTGAAGGTGGGCTACTTCGCCCAGGAGCACGACACCCTCGACATGGACGCCAGCGTGTGGGACAACATCCGTCACGCTGCCCCGGACGCCGAGGAACAGGACCTGCGCGGCCTGCTCGGCGCGTTCATGTTCACCGGCCCCCAGCTCGAGCAACCCGCCGGCACCCTGTCCGGTGGTGAGCGCACCCGGCTGGCGTTGGCCGGGCTGGTGTCCTCGGCCGCGAACGTCCTGCTGCTCGACGAGCCCACGAACAACCTCGACCCGATCTCGCGCGAGCAGGTCCTGGACGCGCTGCGCAGCTACGAGGGCGCGGTCGTCCTGGTCACCCACGATCCCGGTGCGGTGGAGGCCCTGGAGCCCGAGCGGGTCATCATCCTGCCCGACGGCACCGAGGATCTGTGGAGCCAGGAGTACATGGAAATCGTCGAACTGGCGTAGACGGCGACCGGCACGGTCGGCCTCGATTTCTCGTCCGCCACCCCGCGGAGTCGTGTCGGAGGGGCTACGGTGAGGGTGTCGCCGGATCCGGCCGGACGCCGGGTACACCGTCGACGGTGTCACCGAGGAGGTCGACCGATGGATGCAAAGCCAGTCGTAGTCGGGATCGACGGGGGCCCGGACTCCCTGAAGGCCCTGGCCTGGGCCGCCGAGTATGCGAGCACGGTCGGGTCGCCCCTGATCGCCCTGGCCGCCGTCGAGACCCCTGCCGTCGTCGGCCCGTACGCCATGGCCGGGTGGGTGGACCCGGAGATCTTGGAGGAGAGGGCGCGGACGATGCTCGCGGATGCCGTGCGGGACACCCTGGGTGACGACGCCCGCGTCGACCAGACCGTCCTTCGCGGCCACCCTGCGGAAGCGATCGTCGCGGCCTCGCGGGATGCCCGGCTCGTGGTGGTGGGGAGCCGGGGGTGGGGTGGTTTCCGGGGACTGCTCATGGGTTCGGTGAGTCAGCATGTGGTCGCACACTCGCGGTCCCCGGTCGTGGTCCTGCCGCGTCAGTCCGAGGACTCCTGAGCCCGGTCGGCGTCGCGCGAAGAGCGTGACCGGCCCCGGCTGCTCCGCGGACAGGTCAGGACTCCGTCTGTCACACCAGACCGGCGAGCAGTGTCGGGAGCCGGGCTGAGACGCCTCGGCGGGGGAGCGCGTTCAGCGCGTCGACCTGACCGGCAAGCGCGTCGTACCGACCGGTGACCAGGTACTCGAGCGCCCTCATCAGCGCCGCGGGGTGGGTGTCCAGCGCACTGTGGCCGTTCTCGATTCGGGTGACCGCCGCGTCCGGGGCGATCGACGCCACGCGGTCGGCGATGTCCGGTGGGGTGCGGAGATCCCTGGTGCCGCTGAGAAGGACCGTCGGCCAGGTGAAGCGGGACGCCTCTCGACTCAGGTCCACCGGCTCCTTGTCGAAACCGGGGAACTGGTGCGCGACCGGCGCATAGGTGAGCGCGGGGTCCAGGGGCCGGCCGTCAGTCGGGGTGCCGTACCCCAATTCGCGGAAGCCGATCGCCCCGGCGAGGTCGAACTCATAGACGCCCGGCACGCGGGCGAGCGAACCGTCCCTGGTCGCGTACGCCTCGAGGAGTCGCCAGGCTGCTGCATCCGGCGTCCACACACGGCCCCGCAGCCGGCCGCGCACCAACGGACCGAGCAGCTCCGGCCCGCCCAACTCATAGGCGGCGCGGACCACGTCGAGCAGTCGTCGGCCGTCCTCTCCACGCGCGTAGAGGCGCCGCACATCCGCCGCGATCGCGGTGTCGGCATCCCAGAACAACGAGCGCACCGCCCGTCGCTCGAGGTCGATGTCCGTCGACGACTGCAGCGCCGAATCCAACACCATGCCGGCGACGCGCTCGGGATACAGGACGCCGACGCAGGACACGACGTAGCTGCCGTAGGAGGACCCTGCCAGATAGGCCGAGTCCACTGCCTCCCGGTCGAGTACCGCGGCGATGTCGCCGGCGACCGCGGCGATCCGCATGGCCGACACAGGCAGGTCCCGGCCGGAGGTGTCAGTGCGGGACAATCCCACACCTCTGTGCTCCACCATGATCAGGTCGAGCCCGAGGCGGGCGGCCCCTCGCCGCAGCCCGCGATACGGCAGTACCGAGCCGAGACCCGGACCGCCGGGGACCAGCACGGTCGGCCGCCGGGTGCGCGGGCCGGTCCGCACGTAGGTCAGGTCGAACGCGGGCCCGATGCCATCGGCCGGCCGCCTGACGCTGCGCATCCCCGTGGTACCGAGGGCCAGCGCCGACACCAGTACGCGGCCCCGGGTCACCTCCGCACCGACCAGAGCACCGACCAGAGCACCGGACCGTACGCGGCAGCCGCTCGCGCGATACTCAGACCCGCTGCTCGTGGACGTCCTCGAGCACAGCGGCGTCGGCCGCGCTCATCCCGGTGATGGGTTCTCCGTTCCACACGATGTCGTCGCCCAGAGCGCCCAGCAGTTCCTTACGCTGGCCGTGACTCAACTTGGCACCGTGGATGAGCGTCGCGGGGCTCCACATCATGGCGAAGGAGTCGTGCCACCCCGAGCCGACGTCCTTCACGTGGAGCAGGTCGTGCAGCGACGTGGGCAGATGCTTGAGTGGCTCGGCGAACGCGTCGGCGAGCACGGCCAGGCTGATCTGACGCTCGACGCCCGGTTCGACGACGAACGCCTCGGGGTTCCGGCCGGTGAGCGCCTGCTCGAGCTGCTCCGCCTCGAGCAGGATGACGCCGTTGGTCGGGCGTGGATTGCACTCGATGGAGTAGAGCTGTCCGTCGTTGTCGACGAAGTCGAAGGAGAGCTGCCCCGTGAACCCCGGGTCGAGCGCGTCGATGATGCGCTGCGTGTAGTCGAGGGTGTCGGTGCTGTCCACCGCCAGGAAGGTGATGCCCGTGCTGTGCGCCCACTGCTCGGGCGCGCGGTAGGTGCAGTGCGCGGTGACCCGGCCGTCCACGACGGTGCTGTAGGTGCACACCATCGGGCCGTCGACGAACGGTTGCACCAGCCACGGCTGCTCCTCGGTGGGGTGGCAGTCGTCGACGGACATCTTCCCCGCCAGCGGCCCGGTGTTGGTCAACAGCCCCACGCCACCGCGCGAGAACGCCGCCCGGGCGAAGTAGCGCGGGTACTTCTCGATTGCGGCCACGAGCGAGGCGTGGTCGGTGGCGACGATGGTCTCCGGGATCGGTACTCCCGACCGCTCCACCAGGCGCTGGAAGCTGGCCTTGTCGTGCAACTGCGCGAGCTTGGCAAAGCTCCCGCCGAAGAGCGTCACGCTCTCGGGCAGGTCCGCGACCCGGGCGGCGAGGTAGAACACCTCCTCGAAGGTCGGGATGATGAGGTCGATGTCGTACTCGGAGACGATCCGGCTGATGTCCCTGATGAACTGGTCGGTCTCGTAGCGGGGGGAGGCCGTGACGGCATGGCCCGCGAGGTACTTCGAGTGACTGCCCGTCGCGCCCGGATAGGTGTCGCTCGCCACCACGGTGTGGCCGAGGCTCCCGAGCTTGCGGATGATGTCCAGGGCGAAGCTGTTCCTGGAACTGGTGACGAGTACGCGCATCGTGGTCCTCTCGGCTCTGGTGACCATCTGCTTATCCTAATCACGGCCACGTAGGGTCCGGCGCCCAATCGGTACTACTGTCGAGACGACGAAATGGGAGCGCATGCACGAGGTGGCGAGATGGATCGCGGCCGTCCCGACACTTGTCGGGTTCGGTCTGGCGCTGGGCCTGAGCCCCGCACTCTATGGCGCGACCGCCGACATCCTGGCGCGGAACCAGCACGTGCGCGCGCGTCTGACATGGTTGCTCTCGGGTCTGACGTCGGGGGCCACCGCACTCGCGTTGTTACTCCACGGTGTCAATCCCGCGAACCTCGTGGCGCAGGTTCACCAACGCGGCGAGGCGGTGGTGGAGAACCACGTGGTCGACCTGGTCGTGGGTGTGATCCTCCTGATGGCGGCCTGCGCGATGGTGGTGTGGCTGCGGGTCGTGCCCGTGCGCCCGCAGCGTCCCGGGCGCGCACCCGATCAGAACGCCCCGCCGGCCGCCCTGTTCGTGCTCGGGTTCAGCTCGGCGATCATCGGTCTGACCACCCTCCCGATCATGTACCTCACGGGCCGTCTGGTCGAGAGCGTGAGCACCGATCCCGTCCTCAGGTTGTGTGCCTTCCTCGTCTTCCTGGTGGCGCTGGTCGCACCGTTCGTCCTCCTCGCATGGGTATGGTCCCGATTCCCCGTCGCCACACGGAAGGTCACCGATGCGTACGAACGAATGCTCGCGTGGGACACACGGTGGGTGTCATTCGGCGTGATGACCTTCGGCGGGATTGCCTTACTGGGATTCGCCCTACTCCTGCACCGCTGATCCGCAGTCGACAGTTAGGTGATCCTTAGCAACTGCTGTGACCAGTGCGTTTGAGACACTTGTCCACATGGACCTCGTTTTTGACATCGTTCTGATCCTGCACTTCATCGGCCTGGCCGGCATCATCGGCGGGTGGCTCGCCACCATCAAGGCGCCTCACATGAACAAGGCGATCCTGCACGGTGCGATCCTCCAGGTGGTCACCGGTCTGCTGCTCGTCGGCCTGCGCGAGATGCAGGACGTGGACCTCAACCACATGAAGATCGGGATCAAGCTCGTCGTCGCGGTCGTCATCCTGGTCGTCGCGGTGATGGGCGTCCGCAAGGAGGCCAGGGCGGCGGGCAGCACCGGGACCCTGGCGACCATCGCCGGCGTCCTCGGCGTGGTCAACGTCGCCATCGCGGTCCTGGTCTGACACGGTCCCGGTCTGACACCTGCGCTCCACACCACGCGCCGCCCCCCGACTCCGGTCGGGGGGCGGTTCGCGTTCACCCCTCCATCACGGCGGCGAGGTACGCGCGCACCAGCCGGGCGCCCACCTCGGCCGGCAGGCGTTCGATCGCCGCGAGCAGTGGGGCCATCCCGCCGTCGTCCCCGTCGCCGGCGAGCACTCCGGCCACCATCGCGTGCACCTCGTCCTCGGGTAGGGCGAGCAGGTCGTCGGGGGAGAGGGCTCCAGCATCCAATGCGACCAGGACGTCGGCGAACGCCGCCGGAGGGGCCGGGTCCGGCATCCCGCGTACCGCCTCAGCCGCCGCGCGTGCCACGTCCAGGATCTCGTCCGTCAGCCGTTCGGTCACCGGGGTGATGGTGAGGTGGGACGACGACGGCAACGCGCCCCGCTCCTGCCGGTAGGCCGGTTGCGCCTGCACGGCGATGCCCCTGCGACCGCACTCGTCCGCCCACAGGTGGGGGTGGACACGTCGAGCATCTCCCACGGCTCCGTCGGCCACCACGGCGATCAGGGGGCCCGGATCGGAGTCGATCACCCGCAGTCCCTCGATGCGGGACAGCCCCTCCACAAGGCGTCCGGTCGCCCGTGCGGTGCGGGCCACGAGTTCGGACTGGCCGTCGTCGCCCAGAGCCTCGAGCACGGCCCATGCGGCAGCTGCGGGTTCGAGGGGCTTGGACCCGGAGAGGGTGGGGTTGACCACCGGGTAGCCCGGCCAGTCGACGGTGGAGAACCATGATGCGCGGTGCCTGACGCGGCCCCGGCTGAGCAGCACCGAGGTGCCCTTGGGGGCGAACCCGTACTTGTGAAGATCGGCCGAGATGCTGGTGACGCGATCGATCCGGAGGTCCCAGGTCGATCCCACCCCGCCCGGCCAGAAGGGCAGCACCAGCCCGCCCAGGCAGGCGTCCACATGCAGGCCGATC
The DNA here is from genome assembly GCF_014145095.1 of Dietzia sp. SLG310A2-38A2. GTDB lineage: Bacteria > Actinomycetota > Actinomycetes > Mycobacteriales > Mycobacteriaceae > Dietzia. The sequence goes on from NZ_JAALDX010000151.1 coordinate 7,721, forward strand.
CGCGGGTCGTGGTGCGCGTCCAGCCCGGCCGCGACCTGCTCCACCGGGTCGATCACACCGGTGGGGTAGGAGGAGGCCGAGCACACCACCAGGCAGGTGTCATGGTCCACGGCGGCCAGCAGGTCCGCCGCGTCCACCCGGCCCGTGGCGGGGTCCACCTCGACCCCCACGAACCGCATCCCGAGGATGTGGGCGGCCTTGCGGAACGCCGCGTGGACGGTCACCGGGGCGACGATCGTCCCGCCACTGCCGGGGGCCCGCCCCGATACCTCCCGCGCCGCCAGACACGCCAGCACGCAACTCTCGGTGCCGCCCGACGTCACGACACCGTGGACCTCGTCGTCGTCGCCCTCCGGACGGTCGCCGGCGTCCCCGCCCAGGATCGTGCGGACCCTCCTGACGATCCCGCCGTGAATGCGCGCGACCGACCCGAACACGGTCGGGTCCAGACCGTTGACGCCGTGCGCCAACCCGGCCGCGCGGACGGCCAACCGGTCCACTCCCTCCAGTCCCGAGTCGTAGACGTAAGAGAGGACCCTGCCGCCGGTCGTGGGCGGGTCCGATGCCCGCAACGCAGCCAACGTCTCGAGGGCTGCGTCACCTCTCCGGGCGACCAGAGCCTCCAGGGGATCGGTGTCCGCGGGCCCGGCTCCTGAGGATCCGGTGTCCGGGGGTTCGACTGTCATGCGGGCTCCGTCCAGCTCGGGTGTTCGCGGCCCAGCGCCCGGATGACCAGCAGGCTCGCAGCGGTCAAGAGGGCCGGGACGAGGGAGAAACCGAGGACGATGGCCCACAGGGCCGCGTCGGGCTGGTCGGCGACGCCGCCCGAGCGGAAGCCGGTCACCGCGAGAAGCGCCAACACCACGACGGGCCCCAGCGCCATGGATCCCGTCTCGGACGCCGTCCACAGCCCGCTCATCGCCCCGCTGCGACGTCGGCCACCGAGCTCGCGATCCATGTCCGTGGTGTCGGGGAGCATCGACATGGGTAGAGCCTGCATCCCGGCGTAGGCGACCCCCGCGAGCGCGACGGGGACGTGCACCCACATTCCGGGCCAGATGCCTGCGGGGATGAGCATGAGGGCGGCCACGGTGAACAGGATCGTCGCGGCCGCCAGAGCGGGGACCTTGCCCCGGGAGTGCGCGAGGCGGGCCCACAGCGGCATCACCACCAGCGCGGGGGCGATCAGCGCGAGGAACAGTCCGGTGAGCGCCGCCTCGTTGCCCAGGATGTAGGTGGCGACGTACTGGCCACCCGCGAGCATCACCGCCGTGGCCACCGCCTGCAGGCAGAACAGGCCCACCAGCAACCGGAACGGCCGGGTCACCCGCAGCGCGTCGAGTCCGTCGCGGTACTGCCGACCCAGGTCGCCGACCTGTGCGTCCGCCTGCAGGACCGTGCGTCGGCCGGATCCGAGCGTCGCCCACAGCATGCCGCCGAGCATCAGGGCGGACACGGCGACGGCCATCACCACGTATCCCGTCGCCCCGCCGCCCGCGGCCTCGCGCAGGGCCGGACCTCCGCCCCCCACCACGAGGATCGTCGCGGCCAGGACCGCGACGCGCCACGCGAGGATCGTCACCCGCACCGCCGAGTCGCCGGTCAGCTCCGCCGGCAGGGCGAGGTAGGGGACCTGGAAACACGAGAAGGCCAGCGAGGCCAGCAGGAAGAAACCCATGACCCAGACACCGGCCATCGCGGTGCCCCACTGCGTCGGAGCCGAGAAGGTGGCCACGAAGAGCAGGGGCAGGGCGAGCGCCCCGAACAGCATGAGACCCGTCCGGTATCCGGTGCGGTGCGAGGA
>NZ_JAALDX010000151.1:9622-15929 GCF_014145095.1 Dietzia sp. SLG310A2-38A2
TTGGGCACCAGCACCAACACGGTCGCCACCGCGGCGGCCACACCGATCGAGTCGGTGAGGTAATAGGCCAGCACCAGGCCGGGCAGGGTGCTGAACGCCCCTGTACCCACGCTGCCGGCGGCGTACGAGGCGAGCATCCGGCCCGAAGGTCGCCCGGCGGACGGACCGTCGGCGCGCGCGGCGTCGCCGTGCGCCCGTGTGGTGGTCATGGACAGACTCTAGGTCGAGGCGTCCGCGTCCGCCGTCGAAAAGTGCGTTCCGCGCACCTGGCTCTAACGAAACGTGTTCGGAACGCTCTTCGCGATGAGGAGTGTGCCGGGACCCGCCTCAGCCGCGCCAGTCGAAGGTGTCCGGATCCGGCCCCGAGCGCGTGCCGTTGTGCAGGGCCGATATCGAGGCCATCTGCTCGTCGTTCAGCTCGAAGTCGAACACATCGAGGTTCTGACGCATCCGCTCGGGGCTCGAGGACTTGGGAAAGACGATATCCCCGCGCTGGAGGACCCAGCGCAGCACGACCTGGGAGACCGAGCGATCGACCTGCTCCGCCAACGCGGTGAGCTGCGGATCGCCGAAGACCGCGCCCTGCGCGAGCGGGCTCCACGCCTCCACCGCGATCCCGCGGTCCGCGCACGCCGCGCGGACCTCGTCGTTGACGAAGTAGGGGTTCGACTCGACCTGGTTGACCGTGGGAGTGCTGAGTCCCGCCTCGGACAGACGGGCCAGGTGGGCAGGGGTGAAGTTGGAGACGCCGATCGAGTCGACCGGGTAGTCGGCGCGGATACCCTCCATGGCCTCCCACACGCGAGCGACGTCGTTGTGCATCGCCAGTGGCCAGTGCACCAGGAACAGGTCGATCCGGCCGCCGAGGGCCTCGAGTGAGCGTTCGGCGGAGTCGCGGGCGGCGGCGGCCTCGTGGAAGGAGTTGTTGAGCTTGGTGGTGATCCACAGCTCGTCACGAGGGATGCCCGAGGCCGCGATCGCACGACCCACCCCGTCCTCGTTGCCGTACATCTGGGCGGTGTCCAGGTGTCGGTACCCGGCCTCGAGGGCGTCCGAGACGACCTTCTCGGTGTCGGCCGGCGGGACCTGGTAGGTACCGAAGCCGAGCTGGGGGATCGCACGGCCGTCGCCCAAGTCGATCAGCGGGATCTGCGGTGTGGAGGCGGTCATGCGCCCCACCGTACGCCCGTCCCGGGATCACTCGCGACCGGTGCGCAGCGAGGCCTCCACCAGGTCGAGCATCGCGCTCACGTGGGCCGTGCCGCGCCCTGTCGCGAGGTGGGTGATGAGCCCGTCGAGCACGATGTCGAGGTAGACGCGCAGCACGTCATCGGGCACGTCCGTCCGCATCCTCCCGGAGTTCTTCTGCTCCCGCAGGCGGGCGAGGATGGCCTCGTCGAGCTCCGCCTGCCGGTCGGTCCACCGCTCACGGAAGGCCGGGTCGGTGCGGATCCGACGCGCGATCTCCAGGCGGGTACCGAGCCAGGAGAACTCGTGGGGATCGGCGAGGATCTCCCGCATCACCTGGACCAGACCCTGCTCGGCCACCGTCGCCGCCATCGCCGCGGCGTCGTCGTGCGCCAGCGCGAGGAACAGCGCGTCCTTGTCGTCGAAATGGTGGAAGATCGCGCCGCGGCTGAGACCCGTGGTCTCCTCCAGACGTCGGACCGTGGCGCCCTCGAACCCGAACTCGGCGAAGCACTCGCGCGCCCCCGACAGGATCTCTCGACGCCGGGCGTCCATGTGGTCCTGACTGACCCTGGGCATCTCACAACCTTCCTACGGATACACCACGGCGGTACGCGGTTCTCCCTGTCTCACCAGGTGTTACCGCGCACCGCCGTCGGGGTGGAGGTGATCAGCCCTTGATCATGTTGCGCAGCACGTACTGCAGGATGCCGCCGTTGCGGTAGTACTCCGCCTCGCCGGGGGTGTCGATGCGCACCTTGGCGTCGAACTCGACCTTCGAGCCGTCCTCCTTGGTGGCGACGACCTTGACCGACTTGGGCGTGGCGCCGTTGTTCAGCTCCTCGATCCCGGTGATGTCGAACGTCTCCGTGCCGTCCAGGCCGAGGGTCTCGTGCGACTCGCCCTCGGGGAACTGCAGTGGCATGACACCCATGCCGATGAGGTTCGAGCGGTGGATGCGCTCGAACGACTCGGTGATGACGGCCTTGACGCCGAGCAGGCTGGTGCCCTTGGCCGCCCAGTCGCGCGAGGACCCGGTGCCGTACTCCTTGCCACCGAGCACCACGAGCGGCGTGCCCTGTGCGGCGTAGTTCTGCGCGGCGTCGTAGATGAACGCCTGCGGGGCGCCCTCCTGCGTGAAGTCGCGCGTGTAGCCGCCCGTCACACCGTCCAGCAGCTGGTTCTGGAGGCGGATGTTGGCGAACGTGCCCCGGATCATGACCTCGTGGTTGCCGCGGCGCGACCCGAACGAGTTGTAGTCCTGGCGGGACACGCCGTTCTCGTCGAGGTACTGCGCGGCCGGGGTACCCGGCTTGATCGTCGACGCCGGAGAGATGTGGTCGGTCGTGACCGAGTCGCCGAGCTTGGCCAGAACGCGGGCGCCCTTGACGTCCTCGACCGGGGTCAGCTCCATCTGCATCCCGTCGAAGTACGGGGGCTTGCGCACGTAGGTCGACTTGGCGTCCCACTCGAACGTCTTGCCGTCCGGGGTGCTGAGCCCACGCCAGCGGTCGTCGCCGGCGAAGACGTCGGCGTACTTGGACGTGTACTCGTTGGAGGAGATGGAGGCCTTGATGGTCTCCTCGATCTCCTCGGTGGAGGGCCAGATGTCCTTGAGGTAGACGTCGTTGCCGTCGGTGTCCTTGCCCAGGGAGTCGGCCTCGAAGTCGAAGTCCATGGTCCCGGCGATGGAGTACGCGATGACCAGCGGCGGCGACGCCAGGTAGTTCATCTTGACGTCCTGGTTGATCCGGCCCTCGAAGTTGCGGTTACCGGACAGCACCGCGGTGGCGGTCAGGTCGTGCTCCTGGATCGCGCTGGAGATCTCCTCCGGGAGCGGACCGGAGTTGCCGATGCAGGTGGTGCAGCCGTAGCCCACGAGGTAGAAGCCGAGGGCCTCCAGGTCCGGCCAGAGTCCGGCGCGCTCGTAGTACTCGGTGACGACCTGCGAACCCGGTGCCATCGAGGTCTTGACCCACGGCTTGGCCTTGAGGCCCTTCTCGTGCGCCTTGCGGGCGAGGAGCCCGGCGCCGATCATCACCGACGGGTTGGACGTGTTGGTGCACGAGGTGATCGAGGCGATGGAGACGATGCCGTGGTCCAGGACCATCTCGGTGCCGTCGACGGACACCTCGACGGGCTTGGAGGGACGCCCCTCGGAGCCGGCGGAGGCGTCGGCCCGGACCGAGCCCTCCTCGGCGTGAGCGAGGGTCGCGGTACCGGTGTTGTCGGACGGAGCACCGCCCTCGGACTGCATCCGGCCCTTCTCGGTGTCACCGAGGGGGCTGACGCCGGCGTCCACGTAGTTGTGGATGTCCTTGCGGAACGCGCTCTTGGCGTCGGCCAGCTCGATGCGGTCCTGCGGGCGCTTGGGCCCGGCGATCGACGGGACGACCTCGCCCAGGTCGAGCTCGAGGTACTCGGAGAAGACGGGCTCCTCCGCGTCGGCGTGGAGCCACATCCCCTGCTCCTTGGCGTATGCCTCGACCAGGGCGAGCTGCTCCTCGTCGCGACCCGTCAGGCGCAGGTAGTCGATCGTCTCGCCGTCGATCGGGAACATGGCGCAGGTGGAGCCGAACTCCGGGCTCATGTTGCCGATCGTGGCGCGGTTGGCCAGGGGCACCGCCGCGACACCGGCACCGTAGAACTCCACGAACTTGCCCACGACGCCGTGCTTGCGCAGCATCTCGGTGATCGTCAGGACGACGTCCGTGGCGGTGACGCCCGGCTTGATCGACCCGGTGAGCTTGAAGCCCACGACGCGGGGGATGAGCATGGAGATGGGCTGGCCGAGCATGGCGGCCTCGGCCTCGATACCGCCGACGCCCCACCCCAGGACGCCGAGACCGTTCTCCATGGTGGTGTGCGAGTCGGTGCCCACGCAGGTGTCGGGGTAGGCCTGCCCGTTCCGGACCATCACGGAGCGCGCCAGGTACTCGATGTTGACCTGGTGCACGATGCCGGTACCCGGGGGGACGACCTTGAAGTCGTCGAACGCGCCCTGGCCCCAGCGGAGGAACTGGTACCGCTCCTCGTTGCGCTGGTACTCGATCTCGACGTTCTTGTCGAAGGAGTCGCGACCACCGAAGGACTCGATGATCACGGAGTGGTCGATGACCATCTCGGCCGGCGCGAGGGGGTTGACCTTGTCGGGGTCGCCGCCGAGGGTCTTGACGGCCTCACGCATGGTGGCGAGGTCGACGATGCAGGGGACACCGGTGAAGTCCTGCATGATCACGCGGGCGGGCGTGAACTGGATCTCGGTGTCGGGCTCGGCGGAGGGGTCCCAGCCGGCCAGGGCTTCGATGTGCGCCTTGGTGACGTTCTTGCCGTCCTCCGTACGCAGCAGGTTCTCGGTGAGGACCTTGAGGGAATAGGGGAGCTTCGCAGCTCCGTCGACCGCCGAGAGGCGGTAGATCTCATAGGCTTGGCCGCCGACCTCTAGGGTCCCCTTGGCGCCAAAGCTGTCAATGCTTGCTGTCACGTCAGCTCCACTCGTGGTGTGAATGTCAATTCGTCATCCCTCCCGGTGTCGCCGCGTGTCTCGGGCGGCAACGCCGGGGGCGGACACAGGACCCATTGTGGACCCTCGCGCCCGGTTGCGGTCACCAATTTACCAGTACGCTCGTTCTGTATAGGTTCCGGCACGCCCGAAGGTGGGGGGCGCGGAGCGGGTGTCGCACCGTCCGGCGCGCGTATTCGGTTCGACGACGACGAGATGGCACCATATCGACCGTGGACAACTCCGACGATTCCGTGACCACGCTCGCCTACGAGGCCGAGCCGGTGATGTCGTTGCAGGAGGGCGAGGTCCCGCAGTGGCTCGACTTCGAGGCCGTGTCCCGGGACCTGGCCGACGACGGGGTCTCCGCTCCGGAACCGTTCGTCGAGGGCCTACAGACCGTGGTCACGGAGGCGGGGGACCGCGGACTCGACCTCAAGGTGGTCTACACCGAGGCCCCGGCCGCCGTCTACACGGACGCCCGTGACCTCGCCGCCCTGCTGAACCAGGAGCACGACGGCACCATCCTGGTCCGGACCCCGGCCTTCGTCGGGAGCTCGAGCGACACAGTCCCTCGCCACCAACTCGAGGCCGGCCAGGACGACGCCTGGGAGGAGTTCGACCCGGTGGCCTCCGCCTCGGTCTTCGCACACAAGGTCACCGCACCCGCCCCGCCCTGGGGCGCGTTCTCCGCGGTCGTGCTCGTGCTGGCGATCGTTGTGGCGGTCGCCTTCGCCGTCGCCCTCCGCCGGCGTCTGCGCTGACCCTCCCCGGCAGCGCCCGCAATGACGGACGCGGTCCTCCGTCATCGTCCGACACGCCGGCATTTCTCGCGTTATTCGAGTTACAGCAGTGTATTTTGCCGCCCAGTGTTCCGGACGGGACTTCTGTGACCTACGGTGCTAGAGGAACCATCGGTTCTGCCGAGTTGGTATGAGGCTCTAGTGGCGCAGGGGAAGGCATCACCCGACCCTCACCCTCCTCGGTGACGCGTCCCGCCGTGCGGGTCGCGCGGTCAGCCGCATTCTCGTGCGGTTATCGGAAGGTGAAACGTGAAGCCTGACCATTCATCAAGCCGCGCTCCGGGAGCGCGGAGACGTCGGGATCCGATGCGGGCGCCCGGACGCGCCCTCCTCGCGGCTGCGCTCGTCCTGGGCACCGCGTCGGGCGTGGTCCAGGCCCCGATAGCGGTGGCGCAGGAGGCCCCGGCGATCTCGCCCGGTGACATCAGCGGTCTGATCCGCGCGGTCGCGGACGCGTCCGCCCGACTCGACTCCACCCGGCAGGACATCGCCGTCAAGCGGGAGGGCGTCAACAAGACCCTCGTCGACCTGCAGATGGCACGGATCCAACTCGACCGCGCGATCGCGGACGCCGACCGCACGGTCGCGGAGCGGGAACAGGCCGAGTCCGGTGTGGAGTCCGCCAGGAGCACCCTGGACGAGTACTCCCGCCTGCTGCACCGCCAGGGGACCGCTCCCGGTGCGGCCTCGGCGATCCTGGACCCGGGCGGCCCCGCCGACGCCGGGCGACGCCAGGAGTTCCTCCAGCGTGCGGCCGCGGACCAGCGTCACGTGGTGGGGGACATGGTCACAGCGGTCGACGAGGCGGCCCGAC
>NZ_JAALDX010000152.1 GCF_014145095.1 Dietzia sp. SLG310A2-38A2
GGCCACCCCCGGCCCCTCGGCCACCACGGCGGCCAGCGGGCCGTCTGCGATGCGTTTGACCAGGTCCTCGTGATCGATGCGCCCGGCCGCGGCCACCACGACGTCACCCGCACGGAGGACCCTGCGGTGGAACGCCCGCAGCGTCCGCGCGTCCAGGGCTTCCACCGACTCCTCGGTACCGATGATCGGGCGGGCCAGCGGGTCATCGCCCAACACGGCCCCGGTGGCGAGTTCGCAGGCGAGGTCCTCGGGGTCGTCGGCCCGCCCCGCGAGCTCGTCGAGCACCACGTCCCGCTCGATCTCCACGTCCTCCGGGTCACATGACCCGCGTGCCACCACGTCGACCAGCACGTCCACGGCCGTCGCCAGTCCCTCCGCGGGAACGTGGACGTGGTAGCAGGTGTGCTCCCGGCCCGTGTAGGCGTTGAGGTCACCCCCGAGGAGGTCGATCTGCTCGGAGAGTTCCCGGCCCGACGCCGTGGCGGTCCGCTTGAACAGGACGTGCTCGAGGAAGTGCGCGGCACCGTGTTCCTCGGGGGCCTCGTCGGCGGAACCCGCCGCGATCCACACCCCGACCGCCGCGGTGTGGCACCACGGGAGGTTCTCGGTGACCACCCGGAGCCCGGGGATCGATCTGTCCACCCTGATCGTCGGATCCACGGCGACTCTCCCTTCCAGCGATACGAGGCACGCACCCCGCATCGGGGGTGCGTGCCTCGTGAGGTGCCGGGGTGCGCGTTCTCGCCCCCGGCGGTGTATCAGTTGTCGTCGCCCTCGGCGTCAGCAGAGGATGCCGCCGCGGCGGACTCGTCGCCGACGGGCACGAGGCTGATCTTGCCGCGGTTGTCGATGTCGGCGATCTCGACCTGCATCTTGTCGCCCACGTTCACGACGTCCTCGACCTTGCCGACCCGCTTGCCCTGGCCCAGCTTGGAGATGTGCACCAGGCCGTCGCGGCCGGGCAGCAGCGAGAGGAACGCGCCGAACGGGGCGGTCTTCACGACCGTGCCGAGGAACCGCTCGCCGACCTTGGGCAGCTGCGGGTTGGCGATGGCGTTGATCTTGTCGATCGCGGCCTGCGCGGACTCGCCGTCCGTGGCCCCGATGTACACGGTGCCGTCGTCCTCGATCGAGACGGACGCGCCGGTCTCCTCGGTGATCGAGTTGATCATCTTGCCCTTGGGCCCGATGACCTCGCCGATCTTGTCGACCGGGACCTTGATCGCGATGATGCGGGGCGCGAACGGGCTCAGCTCGTCCGGCTCGTCGATCGCCTCGGCCATCACGTCGAGGATGGTCAGTCGGGCCTCGCGGGCCTGGGTGAGCGCGCCGGCCAGGACCTCGGACGGGATGCCGTCGAGCTTCGTGTCGAGCTGCAGCGCGGTGACGAACATTCCCGTGCCGGCGACCTTGAAGTCCATGTCGCCGAACGCGTCCTCGGCACCGAGGATGTCGGTGAGTGCGACGTAGCGGGTCTCACCGTCGACCTCGTCGGACACCAGGCCCATCGCGATACCCGCGACGGGGGCCTTGAGCGGCACACCGGCGTTGAGCAGCGACAGGGTGGAGGCGCAGACGGAACCCATCGAGGTGGAACCGTTGGAGCTGAGCGCCTCGGAGACCTGACGGATCGCGTACGGGAACTCCTCGACGCTCGGCAGGACCGGCATGAGCGCACGCTCGGCGAGCGCCCCGTGGCCGATCTCGCGACGCTTCGGTGACCCCACGCGACCGGTCTCGCCGGTGGAGTACGGCGGGAAGTTGTAGTGGTGCATGTAGCGCTTGCTGGTCTCCGGACCGAGCGAGTCGATCTGCTGGGCCATCTTGACCATGTCGAGCGTGGTGACGCCGAGGATCTGGGTCTCACCCCGCTCGAACAGGGCGGAACCGTGTGCCCGCGGGATGACCTCGACCTCGGCGGACAACGCGCGGATGTCCCGGATGCCGCGGCCGTCGATACGGAAGTGGTCCGTGAGGATCCGCTGCCGGACGATCTTCTTGGTGAGCGACTTGAACGCGGCACCGAGCTCTCCGATGCGCCCCTCGAACCGCTCCGAGAGCGAGTCGAGCACCTCGGCCTTGAGCTGGTCGGTCGCCCCGTCGCGCTCCTGCTTGTCCGCGATCGACATGATCTCGCCGAGCTTGGCCTCGGCCACCTCGGAGACCGCGGTGAACGCGTCCTCCTGGTACGGCGGGAAGAGCGGGAACTCCCGGGCCTCGGACGGGGCCGCGGTGGCCAGTGCCTGCTGCGCGGCGCACAGCTCGGAGATGAACGGCTTGGCCGCCTCGAGTCCCTGCGCCACGACGTCCTCGGTGGGCGCCTGCGCACCGCCCGCGATCTTCTCGATGACAGTGTCGGTGGCCTCGGCCTCGACCATCATGATGGCGACGTCGGCTGTGTCACCGGAGCCCACGACGCGACCGGCCACGACCATGTCGAAGACCGCCTCGGAGAGCTGCTCGACGGTCGGGAAGGCGACCCACTGCCCCTCGGGGCGGTCAGCGGTCGGGATGAGCGCGATCCGCACGCCGCCGACCGGGCCCGAGAACGGGAGGCCGGACAGCTGCGTGGAGGCGGACGCGGCGTTGATCGCCACGACGTCGTAGAGGTCCTTGGGGTCTAGGCTCATGATGGTCACCACGACCTGGACCTCGTTGCGGACCCCGTCCGCGAAGGTGGGGCGCAGCGGCCGGTCGATGAGGCGACACGTGAGGATGGCGTCGGTGCTCGGCCGGCCCTCACGGCGGAAGAACGAGCCCGGGATGCGACCCGCGGCGTACATCCGCTCCTCGACGTCCACCGTCAGGGGGAAGAAGTCGAAGTGCTCCTTGGGGTGCTTGCCCGCCGTGGTGGCGGACAACATCATGGTGTCGTCGTCGAGGTACGCGACGACGGCCCCGGCGGCCTGCTTGGCCAACCGTCCGGTCTCGAATCGCACCTCGCGGCGACCGAAGTCGCCGTTGTCGATGGTCGCGACGGTCTCGAAGACACCGTCTTCGACCTCGACGGCCGTGATCTCTGGCATGTGTAGTCCTGTCCTGTCGGTGACTGGGGGCCTCACGGCGGAGACGTCTCCGCCGGGCCCGCCGGGTCACACGTCAGGGAATCCCGGTTCGACTTCGGTCTTCGATCGAAGCGGCCGGAACCGGCGCCCCGTCCCGGGGCACCCGCGGTTCCGGCAGCCACTACCGAGGACCGTCAATCGGACCTGTCGACACCCGGTACGTGCGCACCGGCCGTGATCAGGCTACCAGGGAGAACACCCCGGGTCACCGGGGGACGCGCTGACACCGCCCCCGTACAGCACTGTTCCCCGCCCTCTTCGAGGACGGGGAACAGTGGGCGTGCGGGCGGGGTCCGCTCAGCGACGCAGGCCGAGGCGCTCGATCAGCGAGCGGTAGCGCGCGATGTCGACCTTGGCGATGTACTTGAGGAGGCGACGACGACGGCCGACCATCAGGAGCAGACCGCGACGCGAATGGTGGTCGTGCTGGTGGCTCTTGAGGTGCTCGGTCAGCTGGCTGATCCGCTTGGTGAGCAGCGCGACCTGGGCCTCGGGCGAGCCGGTGTCGGTCTCGTGGATGCCGTACTCGGCCAGTACGGCCTTCTTCTCTTCGGTGGTCATCGCCATGGGTGTCTCCTGGTTGTTCCAGTCCGCGAAAATGAATGACCCCGCCGCCGCGGACCGCAGGAGGGCCGAGAGAAGACGTTACCAGTGGACGGCCCCGGCGCCCCAATCGATGGTCAGCGGTGTCCGGCGCCGGCGTCGAGAACGGCCCTGGTCCTGGCGACGTCGCGGTCCATGGCCACAAGGAGCTCGTCGACCGAGGAGAACTTCTCCATGTCACGGACGTGGTCGACGAAGTCGACGGCCGCCACCCGTCCGTAGAGGTCCGCCGACTCGTCCAGTACGAACGCCTCCACACTGCGCGCCGCGTCCCCGAACGTCGGATTGGTCCCCACGGAGATCGCGGCCGGGTAGCGCCGACCGGGCTGGATCGACCCGTCGACCTCGTGGTCGTCGAGGAGGGTGAACCACCCCGCGTAGACGCCGTCGACGGGGACGGCCGTGTATTCCGGCAGGTCCAGGTTGGCCGTCGGGTACCCGAGGTCGCGTCCACCGCGTCCGGCACCGTGCACGACTATCCCGGACACGCGATGGGGACGGCCGAGGATCGTCGCCGCGCCGGCGACGTCGGACTCCGCGAGCAGACGCCGGATCCGGGAAGAGGAGACGGGCTCCCCCCCGGATTCCAGCAGATCCATCACCCGCACGTCGATCCCCCGATCGGCACCAAGCTCGCGCATCGTCTCCGGGGTGCCCGCCGCGCGTCGGCCGAACGAGAAGTTGCTCCCCACGGTGACGGAGCGACTCCGCAGCCCCCGGACGAGTACGCGGTCGATGAACTCGTTGGGTTCCCACGAGGCCATGTCGGTGTCGAAGGGCAGGGCGAAGACGGCGTCGACTCCGAGGTCGCCGGCCAGTTCCGCGCGTCGCTCCAGAGGGGTCAGGACGAGCGGATGGGTACCGGGTCGGATCACCTCGACGGGGTGCGGGTCGAACGTCACCAGGACCGGGCTCGCTCCCGACTCGCGTCCGGTACCCACCGCGTGCTCCACCAGACCCCGGTGACCTCGATGGAGGCCGTCGAACACCCCGAGTGCGACGGAGGTCCCGCCGTCGGGGATCACGATCTCGTCGAACGTCCGCCACAGCTGCACGGCGCCCACCTTACGCCCGGGTCTCACAGGCCTGCCGGTCGCATGACGACGACCGGAGCCGCGCGCTGTCCGGACTCGGACACCAGGGCGGCGACCCGTCCGTCCGGTCCCACTGCGGCGACCACCCCGTCGTCGCCGCGGGCCACCAGCCACCGTCCGTGTCGCAACCCCTCGGCCTCGTCCGCGTCGACGTCCCGGCGGGGGAAGGCGGTCAGCGCGGCGGCGTCGAGGTCCAGGGACAACCGCGGATCCTCCTCGAGCTCTCGGAGAGTTCGGGCGACATCCAGTCCGAACGGGCCGACGCTCGTGCGGCGCAGCGCGGTGAGATGTCCCCCCACGCCGAGCGTGGCACCGAGGTCGCGCGCCAGCGCGCGGATGTAGGTTCCGGTCGAACAGTCGACGACGACGACGAGGTCCACCACCTCTCCGGAACGCGTGCGCTCGCTGACCTCGAATCGCGATACGGTCACCGTCCGCGCGTCGAGCCGGACGTCCTCCCCGGCCCGCACCCGGTCGTAAGCGCGCCGACCGTCCACCTTGATCGCGCTCACCGAGGACGGGACCTGGTCGATCTCCCCGGTCAGCGCGGCGACCCCGGCGTCGATCGCCTCGTCGGTCACGGCGGAGGCGTCGACCCGCGCGGTGATCTCGCCCTCCGCGTCGTCGGTCGTGGTGGATTCGCCGAGCCGGATGGTGGCCTCGTAGGACTTGGTCTCCAGCGCGAGCAGGCCCAGGAGCTTGGTGGCCCTCTCGATCCCCACCACCAGGACGCCGGTCGCCATCGGGTCGAGCGTGCCGGCGTGCCCCACCTTGCGGGTGCCGAAGTACCGGCGCAGCCGCCCGACGACGTCGTGACTGGTCATACCCCCCGGTTTGTCGACCACCACGAGTCCGGGGGCGGGAGCGGGGCGGGGGTCGGGTCTGCGCGGGGTCACGCCGGACACGCTATCCCCCACCCGCAGGCCGGAGCACGATCGCCGAGGCCACGTAGCCGTCCCGCACCGCCCATCGGCCGCGGAGCTCCACCAGGTCGGGCCCGCCGTCGATCGCCTGTGGGTCGACGAGGATCCGCGATCGCAGGACGCCCGAGACGGACGCACCGTCGCCGTCCGTGGGTGCCAGGGTGATGTGCGCATCGGCGAATCCCAGCCACCTCCGCGTGAGCGGGTACCACGCCTTGTAGGTGGCCTCCTTGGCCGTGAAGAGCAGCCGGTCCCAGTGGACCGCCCCCTCCTCCCCACGGGCCGCACGCACCCACTCCGCCTCCTCGGGCAGCGAGACCGCTTCGAGCACCCCCTCCGAGAGCGGCCCGTGTGGTTCGACGTCCAGTCCGAGCGACCGGACCCGGTCGACCGGCGCCACCGCCGCGGCCCGCAGACCACCGGTGTGGGTGAGCGTGCCCACCACCCCCGGGGGCCACACCGGCATCCCCCTGCCACCACGGGTGATCGGCCCGGGGGGCACACCCAGTCGGCTCATCGCCTCGCGCGCGCACGCACGGGCCGCGGCGAACTCGATCCGGCGGCTCTCGACCGCTCTGCCGATCTGCTCGACCTCGACCGGGTACATGGCGGCCAGGGCGGCCGCGTCGCTCATGCCGAGCTCGTCGAACGACACGGCGACGACGTCATCGGGCAGTACGTCTCTGATCACCGTTCCTCCTCCAGGTCGGGGCCGTCCTCACCGGCTCGGGCTATCCTCGGCAGCCCGTCCCGGCCCCGGATCCACCGCACCTGCGGGTGGTCGGGGACGGGGAGGATCTGACGGGCGAGTGGATCGGGTCGGCCGCGGGCCGCCCACTCGCGTGGGTAACCCAGTGAGACCTCGTCGAACCGGACCGAGTCGTGGACGGTGGTGCGCGGGATGTGCAGGTGCCCGTAGACGCTCGCCGTGGCCCGGTAGCGGCGGTGCCAGTCCGCGGTCTGGTCGGTGCCGCACCACAGCGCGAAGTCGGGATGCCGCAGGACCTCCGTGGGCGCGCGCAGCAGGGGCCAGTGGTTCACCAACACGGTGGGGTGCGCCGGGTCCAGGGCCGCCAGTCTGGTGGTCGTGGCCACCAGGCGAGCGGCACACCAGGCGGCGGCGTCCGGGTACGGGGCGGGATCGATGAGGAACTCGTCGGATGCCACCACTCGTCGCTCCCTCGCCCCCGCGAGTGCCGATGCCCGGGACTGGCCCGGTGAGCGGGTCCACGAGTAGTCGTAGAGCAGGAACATCGGCACCACCCACGCCGGGCCTCCCGGACCGGTCCACAGCGGGTAGGGGTCCTCGGGGGTGTCCACCCCGATCGCGCGGCAGGCGTCCACCAGGCGGTCGTACTTGGTGGTGGAGGTGATCCCGTCGTCGTCGGAGGCGATCCACAACTCGTGGTTCCCCGGCACCCAGATCACCCGCTCGAACCGGTCGGCCAGGCGTTCCAGCGCGCCGATCACGTGGTCGACCTTCTCCGCCACGTCTCCGGCCACGATCAGCCAGTCGCCCGGGTGGGCGGGCAGGATGTCGTCGATGACGTCCGCGTTGCCACGGTGGCCGACGTGCAGATCGGACACGGCACGCAGACTCGGCTGGCCGGTCATGCCGGGGCCCCCTCGGAGGTTCGACGAAGTGGGGTCTCCGCACCCAGGACCAGCCAGCGGTCGCCGCGGACCCGCGCCACCACCGCGATGAGTCGCATCGCCACGAACACGCCCATTCCCCACCAGATACCGGCGAGCCCCCAGCCGAGGTGTCGCGTCGCAAGGAGTACCGGGAGGAAGCCGAAGAGGGCCGCGACCACCGTGCTGGTGCGGAGGTACGCGGCATCACCCGCGCCCAGCAGGACGCCGTCGAGCCCGAACACCAGAGCGGCCGGGACCACCACGATCGCCATCCCGGTCAACGCCACGACGAGTCGGCCTGCGACCTCGGCGTCACCGGACAGGAGGATCGACATCGGCGAGCGGAAGAGCGCCGTGAGCACCGCGAGCCCGACACCCAGACCCACCGACCACACGACCACCGCGCGGGCCAGGGCGCGGCCGTGGGCGGCGAGCCCCGCACCCAACGCGGCACCGACGAGCGACTGCGCCGCGATCGCGACCGAATCGAGGACCAGGGTGTACAGGGCCCACAGCTGCTGGGCCAGGTGGTGCGCGGCGAGTGAGTCGACCCCTGCCGCCGCGGCGGCCGTGGTGGCCACGGCGAAGGTCACCTGGAAGGACGCGGTACGGATGACCAGGTCCACCCCGAGGCGGAGCTGCTGGATGATCACGTTCCACCGGGGACGCAGGGACCCACGGTGCTCCAGCACCAGAGCACCGAGGAAGCCACCGGCCATGATCATCTGGCCGACCAGATTGGACCAGGCGCTTCCCACCAGGCCCAGAGCGGGTGCGGGACCGAGACCGGGCACCAGGACCACACACCCGACCGTGGAGACGCCGATCCCCACCGCCACCAGGACCAGTGGGGTCCTGAGTCGCTGCACACCCCGCATCCACCCGTGTCCGGCGGACGCGACCAGGATGCAAGGGATCCCCCACACCGCCACCCTCAGCCAGTCGGCGGCGCTCGCCGCCACCTCGGTGTCCGCGGCGAGTACGCGCGTCAGCGGCCCCAGCGACGCGTGCACGCCGACCACCACGACCACCCCCACCGAGAGCGCGATCCAGGTGGCCTGCACGCCCTCCGCCACCGCGTCGGAACGTCGCCCGGCTCCGTGGAGTCGGGCCGCCCGGGCGGTCGTCCCGTACGAGAGGAAGTTCATCTGGGTGCCGAGCACCACCAGGACCAGCGCGCCGACCCCGAGCGCCGCGAGGTCCTGTGGGCTCTGCCGGCCCACGACGATCCCGTCGACGAGCAGGTAGATCGGTTCGGCCGCCAACACCGGCAGCACCGGTAGCGCGATCGACCACAGGCGGCGCCCGATCTCACCCACACCGACGTCCGGAGCAGAGGACGGGCGCCCCGGGTCAGGCGAGGAGCTCACTGAGCCTCGCCGTGACAGATCCGAGGTCGCCGCTCACGGTGCACCCGGCCGCCGCCGGGTGTCCGCCGCCACCGAGCGTCGAGGCCACGGCAGAGACGTCCACTCCGTCGCCACCGCGGGAGCGGAGCGACACCGCGCACTCGCCCGGTCGGATCTCCTTGACGAGGACCGCGACCTCCGCCTCCCGGACCCCCTGCAGGTGGGACACGAGCGACTCGACGTCGGCCTCGTCGACCGACGCGACGACCGCGTGGGGGACCGTCAACCACACCACGCCCCGTCCTCCTGCCGCGTCCTCGTCCAGGCGCGCGGTACCCAGGAGCTCCCCCAGCACGCCGAGCCAGGAGAAGGAGTGGGCGTCGAGGAGCGCGAAGCCGAGCTCCCGGGACACCGCCCCGGCCGACAGCAGACGGCGGGCCGTGTCGTGCGACCCCGCGCCACCCCATCGGAAGGACCCGGTGTCGGTGACGAGCCCTGCGTAGAGGCTGGTGGCGAGGTCGGGGTCGACCGGGTAGCGACCGGCCTCGAGCACGTCGAGCACCAGGGTCGCGGTGGAGGCCGCCTCGGGATCCAGCAGCAGGTGCGTCCCGAATCCCGGGTTGGAACGATGGTGGTCCACCACGAGGATCTCCGTCGCCGAGCGGGCCAACCGTCCCCAGTCGCCGACGCGGTCCGGGCTGGCGCAGTCCAGCGTCACCACCAAACCGTCGTGTTCCGGCACCCGGTCGATCGGCACCACGTGTTCCGTCCCGGGGATCACCCGGAGCGCCTCCGGGACCGTCCCCGGGTCGAACGAGTGGTGGACGACGACGCCGTCTGCCCGCAGTGCGCGGGCGAGGCCCGCGGAACTCCCGAGGGCATCGGCGTCCGGGCGGACGTGGCACAGCACGGTCACCTCGCGGTGGCGCGCCAGGACCTCGGCCGCGCCGCCCGCGTCCACCAGGGTGGTCACCGGTCGTCGTCCTCCGGTAGCCCCACCTCGTCGTCCCTGCGGTAGGGGTCCTCGTCCCCCGCGGGCCGTGCGCCCTCCGCCACGCGGCGGACCTCCTCGTCCTGCGCGCGGGCCTTGGCGAGCAACTCCTCCATCTGGCGCGCCGCATCAGGTACGGCATCCAGCCGGAAGGTCAGCTCGGGGGTGAACTTGACCCCCGTCTGCTTGCCCACCATCGTCCGCAGCCGGCCCCGTGCGTTCGCCAGGGCCTCCCCCGCGTCCGCGATGTCGGGCTCCTCGTCGAGCGTCCTCCCCCGAACCGTGTAGTAGAGGGTGGCCACCCTCAGATCCGCGGTGATGCGTGAGTCCGTGATGGTGATGAACTCGAGACGCGGATCCTTGATCTCGTGCTCGATCGCCGTCGCGACGATCTCCCCGATCCGTTTGCCGAGCCGTCCGGCCCGTCCCTTTCCGGCCATGGCGATCCTCCTTGACGTGGTGCGGCCGCCGGGCGGCCGCTCGATACCCAGAATGCCGTGGGGGCAGGCCCGCAGACCACGGAACCTGCCCCCACGGGTGTCGCCGTCGACGTCAGTCGCGCGGCTTCTCGACGAGCTCGTAGGTCTCGATGACGTCGCCGATCTTGATGTCGGAGTACGTCACGGTCAGACCACACTCGAAGCCCTCGCGGACCTCGGTCGCGTCGTCCTTCTCGCGGCGCAGCGAGGACACGGTCATCTCCTCGACAACGACCTTGCCGTCGCGGATGAGACGGGCCTTGGCGTTGCGCCGGATGATCCCGTCGAGGACCATGCAACCCGCGATGTTGCCGAGCTTGGAGGAGCGGAACAGCTGGCGGATCTCCGCCTGCCCGAGCTTCTTCTCCTCATAGATCGGCTTGAGCATCCCCTTGAGCGCACTCTCGATCTCGTCGATCGCCTGGTAGATGATCGAGTAGTACCGGATGTCCACGCCCTCGCGGTTGGCCAGCTCGGTCGACTTGCCCTCCGCGCGGACGTTGAACCCGATGATCACGGCGTCGGATGCGGCCGCCAGGTTGACGTTGGTCTCGGTGACCGCACCGACACCGCGGTCGATCACTCGCAGCTGCACCTCGTCGTCGATCTCGATACCCATGAGGGCCTCTTCGAGGGCCTCGACCGTGCCGGAGTTGTCGCCCTTGATGATGAGGTTGAGCTGGCTCGTCTCCTTGAGATGCGAATCCAGGTCCTCGAGGCTGATCCGACGGCGGGACCGAGCGGCGAGCGCGTTGCGCTTGCGCGCGTTTCGCTTGTCGGCGATCTGCCGTGCGGTGCGGTCCTCCTCGACCACCATCAGGGTGTCGCCTGCGCCACAGACACTGGTCAGACCGATCACCTGGACCGGACGGGACGGAGTCGCCTCGACGACGTCCTCCCCGTGCTCGTCCACCATGCGACGAACTCGCCCGTACGCGTCGCCCGCGACGATCGAGTCGCCGACCCGAAGCGTTCCGCGCTGGATGAGCACCGTGGCGACCGGACCGCGGCCGCGGTCGAGGTGCGCCTCGATGGCCACGCCCTGGGCGTCCATGTCCGGGTTGGCCCGCAGGTCCAGCGACGCGTCCGCGGTGAGGACGACCGCCTCGAGGAGGGACTCGATGTTGAGCCCCTGCTTGGCGGAGATGTCGACGAACATGGTGTCGCCGCCGTACTCCTCCGGGACGAGCCCGTACTCGGTCATCTGGCCACGGATCTTGTCGGGCTGTGCGCCTTCCTTGTCGATCTTGTTGACCGCCACGACGATCGGCACGTCGGCCGCCTGTGCGTGGTTGATCGCCTCGACCGTCTGCGGCATCACGCCGTCGTCCGCCGCGACCACGATGATCGCGATGTCCGTCGACTTGGCGCCGCGGGCACGCATGGCGGTGAACGCCTCGTGACCCGGGGTGTCGATGAAGGTGATCGTGCGGTCGATCTCGTCGACCGGCACGGTGACCTGGTAGGCACCGATGTGCTGGGTGATGCCACCGGCCTCGCCCTCGCCGACCTTCGCGGACCGGATGCTGTCGAGCAACCGCGTCTTACCGTGGTCGACGTGACCCATGACGGTGACGACCGCGGGACGGATCTCGAGATCGTCCTCGCCGCCCTCGTCCTCGCCGAAGGACAGATCGAACGAGTCGAGCAGCTCGCGGTCCTCGTCCTCGGGGCTGACGACCTGGACCTTGAAGCCCATCTCCTCGCCGAGGAGCTGCAGTGTCTCCGGGGTCACGGACTGCGTGGCCGTGACCATCTCGCCCAGGTTGAACAACGCCTGGACGAGCTGCGACGGGTTGACGTCGATCTTGTCCGCGAAGTCGCTCAGCGAGGCACCCTGTGCCAGCCGCAGGACCTGCCCACGACCGTCGGGGAGCCGGACGCCGCCGACCTCGGGGGCCCGCATCGAGTCGTATTCTTGACGCTTCTGCCGCTTGGACTTGCGACCTCTGCGGGGCGCGCCACCGGGGCGACCGAACGCACCGGCCGCACCGCTGCGGCCACGGTTGCCTCCGCCACCGCCGGGACGACCGCGGAAA
>NZ_JAALDX010000153.1 GCF_014145095.1 Dietzia sp. SLG310A2-38A2
GCGGGCGCGAGACCGGGCGGCGCGTCCGCCGGCGTAGTCCCGGGTCAGTCCGCCGTGCCCGTCGGCTCGCCCCTCCCTGCGGCGACGCACGCCGAGCAGACGCCGAACAACTCGACGGTGTGGGTCACCTCGGTGAAGCCGTGGGCGCCGCCGGCACGGTGCGCCCACGTCTCGACCTCCGGCTCTTCGACCTCCACCGTGAAACCGCACACCCGGCACACCAGGTGATGATGGTGGGAATCGGAGCACTTCCGGAAGATCAGCTCGCCGGAGTCGGTGCGCAGCACGTCCACAGCACCTGCGTCGGACATCGACTGCAGGGTCCGGTAGACGGTGGTCAGCCCGATCGCGTCGCCGCGTTCGCGGAGTTCGGCGTGGAGATCCTGGGCGGAGCGGAACCCCTTGGACTCGTCGAGCAGCGCGGAGATGGCACTGCGTTGACGGGTCGAGCGCACGCCGATCGATTTGTCCGGTGTGTCCACGTCCTACTCCTCCCCGGCGTGCCCGACGGCCGCCTCGACGATGTGCAACAGATGGTCGTCGAGCAGCTCGTAGCGGATCTCGCGTCCCCGCCGGTGCGCAGAGACGACATTGGACGATTTGAGCACCCGCAGATGCTGACTCACCAGCGGCTGGGCGACGTCCAGGGCGTCCACCAGCTCGTGGACGCAGCGCGGCCCCTCGCGCAGCTGCAGCACGATCGCGATTCGCAGCGGCGCAGACAGCGCGCGGAGCAACTCGCCCGCGGCCGCCACCACGTGCTGCGGTGGTAGCGGCACGGGGGCGGCGTGGGAGCCGGGGTCGTGGATGTCCGCGGCAGACCCGGCGTCGGCCGGGGACTCGGGTCCGGATGCCATTAGCGCAACCTTCCGGGCGCGGTGGGGACCGGCGCCGTGTCGGGTGGGGGACCCCAGTATCCCAGACCGCCGGGGTGGACCGGATACCCTGGTGAGAAGTGCCGCGGGCGCCGGCCCGCGCCGAGGCCGTCCACCCCGACACCTCCGCCAACCGACTCACCAAAGGGAGAACCCCCGACGTGGCATCCACAACGTCCGTCATCGACACAGTCGTCAACCTCTGCAAGCGCCGAGGACTGGTGTACCAGTGTGGCGAGATCTACGGCGGAACCCGGTCGGCGTGGGACTACGGTCCGCTCGGCGTGGAGCTCAAGGACAACATCAAGAAGCAGTGGTGGCGGACCTTCGTCACCGGCCGCGAGGACGTCGTGGGCCTGGATTCCTCGATCATCCTGCCCCGCAAGGTGTGGGAGGCCTCCGGCCACGTCGACACCTTCACCGACCCGCTGGTCGAGTCTCTCCACACCCACAAGCGCTACCGCGCCGACCACCTCATCGAGGCCTACGTCGCCAAGCACGGACGCGAACCGGCCAACGGACTCGCGGACATCAAGGACCCCGTCACGGGCCAGCCCGGGGCATGGACCGAGCCGCAGCTGTTCTCGGGCCTGATGAAGACCTACCTCGGCCCGGTCGACGACAAGGAGGGTCTGCACTACCTCCGGCCCGAGACCGCCCAGGGCATCTTCGTCAACTACAAGAACGTCATGACCACTGCCCGGCGTAAGCCGCCGTTCGGCATCGGCCAGATCGGTAAGGCGTTCCGCAACGAGATCACCCCCGGCAACTTCATCTTCCGGACCCGCGAGTTCGAGCAGATGGAGATCGAGTTCTTCACCAAGCCCGACGAGGCCGACGAGTGGTTCAAGCAGTGGGTCGAGGACTGCTGGGACTGGTTCGTGGACCTGGGCATCGACCCGGAGAACATGCGTCGTTTCGACGTCCCGGACGACGAGCGCGCCCACTACTCGGCCGGCACGATCGACTTCGAGTACAAGTTCGGTTTCTCCGGCAACCCCTGGGGCGAGCTGATGGGCGTGGCCAACCGCACGGACTACGACCTCACCCAGCACCAGACCCACTCCGGTGAGGACCTGCAGTACCGCGACCAGGCCTCGGGCGAGAAGTACGTGCCCTACGTCATCGAGCCGAGCTTCGGCCTGACCCGGTCGCTGATGGCATTCCTCATCGACGCCTACACCGAGGACGAGGCGCCCAACTCCAAGGGCGGCGTGGACACCCGCACCGTTCTGAAGCTCGATCGTCGCCTCGCACCGTTCAAGGCGGCCGTGCTGCCGCTCTCGCGGAACGCGGATCTCTCGCCCAAGGCACGGGATCTGGCCGCGCAGCTGCGCAAGAGTTGGAACGTGGACTTCGACGACGCGCAGGCGATCGGGCGACGCTACCGCCGCCACGACGAGATCGGCACCCCGTTCTGCATCACCGTGGACTTCGACACCCTCGAGGACCAGGCGGTGACCATCCGTGAGCGGGACACCATGGAGCAGGAGCGGGTGGCTATCGACCAGGTCGAGGGGTACCTCGCGCAGCGGCTCATCGGCTGCTGACCCGGCGCTGGCACACTGGTCGGGTGAACAGATCCCGGTCCCCGCTGCGGGCGGTGTCCAGGGCCATCGGATGGCTCGTGGTCATCGCACTGTTGCTGTGTCTCGTCATTCCCGGCTTCATCGCGTTCCGTGTGTGGCACGTGGCGCGGGTGGACGACCGCACGACGGCGGACGCGATCGTCGTCCTGGGCGCGGCCCAGTACGACGGCGTCCCCACCCCGGTCTTCCAGTCCCGACTCGATCACGCCGCCACCCTGTACGAGGAGGGCGTCGCACCCCAGATCATCACGGTCGGCGGAAACCAGCCGGGGGACCGGTTCACCGAGGCCGGTGCGGGTCGCGCCTACCTGGCCACCCTGGGGGTACCGCCCACCGCGATCCTGGCGGTCGAGACCGGTTCCAACACGGTCGGCAGTCTGGACGCCGTCGCGCTGACCGTGCGTGATCAGGGTGGCGGGTCCGTGGTGCTGGTCAGCGATCCCACGCACTCGTATCGGGCGCGGATGATGGCCCGGGACGCCGGATTGGATGCGTGGACCTCGCCGACGAGGCAGGGCCCCGCGGTCTGGACCCGGGAGAACCAGGTCTTGAGCATCATCCGTGAGACCGGCGCGGTGCTCTGGTACCAGTACCACCGGATCGCCGGAACGGACGTGGACTTCCCCGGCTGATCGGCAGCACCACCGGCCCGGAGCGGACCGGGACCACGACGACGGGGCGCACTCGCCCGACAGGAGACGCGCATGACGGGGTATGCGTACGACGCCGCAGAGGCCGAGCGCCGGGTGGGCGAGGGACCCGCCCGGGCGCGGGGGACGGCGAGTGAGCGCAGCCCGTTCGAGAGGGATCGCGCGCGGGTCCTGCACTCGGCGGCCCTGCGACGGCTCGCCGACAAGACGCAGGTGGTCGGGCCCGGGGACGGTGACACCCCACGGACCCGCCTCACCCACTCCCTCGAGGTCGCGCAGATCTCCCGCAGCATCGCCGCCGGGCTCGGCTGCGACCCCGACCTCGCCGACCTGGCGGGGTTGAGCCACGACATCGGGCACCCGCCCTACGGCCACAACGGTGAGCGCGCCCTCGACGAGGTCGCGAGGGGCTTCGGGGGATACGAGGGCAACGCCCAGACCGTGCGGATTCTGACGCGGTTGGAGCCCAAGGTCGTCGACGCCGACGGGCGCGGGGTCGGACTGGACCTCACCCGCGCCGCGCTTGACGCGGCCACCAAGTACCCGTGGCTGCCGCGGGAGGGCACCAAGAAGTTCGGTGCCTATCCCGATGACGCGGACACGCTCGCCTGGATCCGCGTGGGCGCGCCCGGGGACACCCGGTGCCTGGAGGCGCAGATCATGGACTTCTCCGACGACGTGGCCTATTCGGTCCACGACGTGGAGGACGCGATCGTTGCGGGCAGGCTGGACCTGCGGTCGCTGACCGACCCCTCGGAGGTCTCGGCGCTGGCCGAGCTGGGTGCACGCGAGTTCCGGGGGCCCGACGCGGACCAGCTGCGCGAGGCGGCCGGGAGGCTCGGCGCGCTCGACGCGGTCCGCGCCGTCCAGCCGTTCGAGGAGACCTTCGCTGGGGCGGTAGCCCTCAAGGCGCTCACCAGCGAGCTGGTCGGGCGCTTCGTCATGCCCGCCATCCACACCACCCGCGAGGTGCACGGTGAGGTGCCGCACGGGCGGTACAGTGCCGACCTCGAGGTGCCGCTGCACGTGGAGGCAGAGGTCGTGATGCTCAAGACCATGGCCGTGCGGTACGTGATGAGCGACCCGGGACACCGGGCCCGTCAGGACCGTCAACGCGACCGCATCCACCGGGTGGCCGAGTACCTCGCACACTCGGCGCCGGCCGGACTCGACGCGGTACTGCGCCCGCTGTGGGACGCGGCGCCGGACGACGCGGCACGGATGCGCGTGATCGTGGACCAGGTCGCTCTATACACCGAGAGCCGCCTCGAACGGATCGACCGGGCGAGCGCAGGGATCCAGGCGGCCTGGGGTTGAGCAGCCGGCCAGCCGGCTCAGCTCACGGCCCGGGTGAGGTCGCCGACCAGGTCCTCGATGCCGAGCTCGTAGATGGTCCCGCTGGGCGTGAAGCCCGTCCGCACCACCACGAGGTCGGCGGACGGGACCACCACGATGTACTGCCCGTCGTGGCCCGAGGCCCAATAGGCGTCCGCAGGCATCCCGGGCAGGCGCAGCGGCGAGCCGTCCCTAGCGTCGTTGAGCCACCACTGCGCGCCGTAGGGCTCGGGCTCCCCGCCTGCCGGGACGACGGTCCTGGCGTATTCCATCCATCCCGCGGGGAGCAGACGGCGACCGTCCACCTCGCCGTCATCCAGCGTGAACTGCCCGAACCGCGCCCAGTCCCGCGGCGTGGCCCAGAGGTACGAGCTGCACACCGACCGGCCGGACGCGTCGGCCTCGAGGACCGCGCTGGTCATCCCGAGCGGGCCGAACAGCAGCTGGTCGGCCATGTCGGGTCCGAGGCCGGTGCGCTCGTGCAGCAAGTCGCACACGACGTTGGTCGTGCCCGACGAGTACTGGCGGAAGGTCCCCGGTTCGTGGGCGAGCGGTTGGGCAGCGGCGAACGCGGCCATGTCAGGCTCGGCGAACAGCATCTGCGTGATGGGGGTGCCGAGGTCGTAGTCCTCGTCCCACTCCAGCCCCGAGGTCATGCGCAGCAGGTCGTCGAGCGAGATCTGCGCCCTCTCGTCAGTCCACTCGGGGCGCAGGTCCGTGACCGCCGGGTCGAGGTCGGCGTCCGGGAACTCCTGCTGCGCCCGCCCGACCAGCGTGGCCGCCACGCTCTTGGCCATGGACCACCCGAGCTGCCGGGTGTCCGGCCCGAAGCCGTCGGCGTACCACTCGTCCAGTAGCTCGCCCCGGTGGACCGCGACGAGTCCGCGCGTGCCCTCGACGCCGGCGGCCCGGTCGAGTGCTGCACCGACCTCAGCCGGGACGCCGGTGGCCTGCGGTAGGCGAACGCCCTCGGGGCGGTCCTCCGCCGGTCGGACGAGAGAGCTGTACTCGGAGCCCGCCGCGCGGCTGTCGCCCACCGCGCAGCCGTACTCGGAGACCCAGGCCTGCTGGGCAAAGGCGACCCCCAGGACGGAGGAGCGCGCCCACCCCTCGGAGTCGTCGATCTCGGTCCGCAGCAGCGGCACCAGTGGGTTGGGTGGAAGGTCCGTCTCCGGGTCGTCGCGGCCGGTGAGGAAGTGGATCGCGCAGGCGTTGTGCGCGGCGTACCCGGTCCCGGTGAGCAGCATCGGCCGGTACCAGGTGCCCAACGCGACCACCGCCGCGATGAGGAGGACGAGTACCGCGACCACCGCGATGAGTGCTTTCCGCCGACGTGTCATGAATGAAGAGGCTAGTGGCGGCGGCCGATTCCCGAGCCGTCTCAGCTCTCGTCGCGCGGGAAGTCGAAGGCGTGGAAGAGTTCGGCAATGGCCGGGTCATCCATCGGGTCCGGTTTGTCCCAGTGCGACGTGCCCCGCGCGGGGTGGGAGAGATCGATCTGGTGCTCGGAGCCGTCGGTCGTACGGGCCGAGAGTCCTCCGGACGCGATCCACGTGGTGCCGTCCGCGGCTTCTGCGCGGTCGGCGCGACGTGTGTGTTTCCTGGCCCGGACGATGGTGGCCTCATCTTTCACGGGGATCAGTAGGTCGCCGACGAGTTCGTGCACCGGGTGCTCCTCGGGATTGAACCGGATCTTGTCGTACCGGTCGTGCGATCGCACGGAGGGGAAGTGCTGGGTCATCGCGAACAGCCGTCCATCGACGTAGCTGGTGTCGTCCCTGCCGTCGGTCGTGATGCGTCGGACCGTGACCTCGTCGGGGCCGGTGTGATCGCAGCGGACGATCTCCGCTTCGCAGGTGATCCAGCACCCGTCGTCGTCGGCGTGCAGAGCGCGACTCCACTTGACGGGTGGGCGTTCAAAGGCCAGCGGCAGGAGGTACTCGGTCACCCGAGCGGGCGACCGGGAGATGTCGACCTGCATCAGTACCGGGTCGGATCTGTCCATGACCCACACGTCGGTGCCGTGTGCGGACACGGCACCCGCGTCGAAGCCCTTGACCGGGTCGGGGATGTCGTCGAGGGCCAGGTCCACCAGGATGCCGGCCTCCTGTACCGAGTTGTCGGGGCAGATTCTGTGAAAGTCCGGCCAATAGCGATCCGGCGACTCACCCAGGTCGCGCAGGCGTTCGGTGCCCTCGACGAACCGCGTGACACGGTCGACGGTCTCGGAGTACTGCTCGACCAGCTGTAGGCGATGAACGCGGCCGGTCACCGTGTCGGGGTGGCCGAGCACCCCACGGTGGAAGTCAGGGAATAGCCGGCCGGTGAGGCTCGTCCGTGCGGTGACCGGAGTGTGGTGGCGCCACATCGCACTCCACCCGTCCCCGGAGACATGAAACGGCCACCGGAGGACGCCATCGCGATCCGGAATCGGCGCGAACCCGACCGCGGGGTGAACCATGACCCGGTAGGTGGCGACCCCGGGAGCTCCGGGACCGCACCACGTTGACAGGCGTAGAAGAACACTGATGACGTCTCCCGAGTGCAGCGGGGACAGCGTGCCGTCCTGGAAGACCTCGGAGGGAACGAAGACCTGGATCGATCGACCCGGGGCGTCAGAGTACATCTCAAGATCCCGCGCACTCGACAGACCGGTGGACGACGCCACCGGGCGCGGGGTTACCGTGCGGACACCCTAACCGGTCAGGAAGACCGGAGTACAGCAGCGCTCAGAACCGTCCGCCCGCGCCGCCGCCCCCGAACCCGCCGCCACCACCGAACC
>NZ_JAALDX010000154.1:0-19478 GCF_014145095.1 Dietzia sp. SLG310A2-38A2
AGCACCTCGCCGGTCGCGGGGCCCGCCTCGAACAGACAGGTCCCACAGTGGGCGAGGATCCCGGAGGCGCGGACGGTGAGTAGATCGGCGGCGCCGGTCCCGACCCCGATGAACCGGGCGGTCACCGGGCGCAGTCCTCCGCGGCAGGGGCGCTCACCGGGGCATCCGTCGCCACATCGGCTGCGGCACGAGCCGGGCCACGGCGAACATCACCCGCAGCTGCCACGGGATCCACACCACCCCGGCTCGACGGGCCCGCACCCGATCGACGACCGCGTCGGCCACCTGGTCGGGAGTGGACGAGAACGGGGCGGGGTCCATCCCCTCGGTCATCCGGCCGATCACGAACCCCGGGCGGGGGATGACCAGCGTCACGCCCGTGCCGTGGAGGGCGTCGGCCATCCCCGAGGCGAAACCGTCGAGACCGGCCTTGGCGGAGCCGTACACGTAGTTCGCCCGCCTGACCCGTTGGCCGGCGACGGACGAGAACGCCACGAGTACCCCGCGCCCGCGGGACTTCATCCGCTCCGCCAGAACCGTGAGCAGGGCGGCCTGGGCCACGAAGTCGGTGTGCAGGATCCTGGCCGCGGCCGCCGCGTCCCTCTCGGCCACCTCCTGGTCGCCCAGGATCCCGAACGCCAGCACGGCGATCGAGATCTCACCGATCCGGGACTCGACGTCCTCCACGACCCGGGCGTGCGAGTCGAGGTCGTCGGCGTCGAAGTCCATGATCTCGACGGCCACTGCCCCGGCCGCCACGAGAGGAGCTGCCAGCGCGGAGACGTCGCGACCGGGGCGAGTGGCGAGGACGACCGTGCGTCCGTCCGCGAGACGCCGGGCCACGGCCAGACCGATCTCGCTCCGGCCACCGAATATCACGACGACCTCGCCACCCGGTGCGCGCCGGGGCGAGGGGGCTGCGGGGGTGGACATGAGGGAATTGTCCCACGCACGTCGTCGCCGTCCGCGTCGGCTCGCTGTGGCAGGCTCGCCGCTATGTCCCGCACACTGGCAGACCTGTCCCCCGACGCGCACGACTTCCTCGCCGAGTACCACCTCGGCACGCTCACCACCCTGCGCCGCGACGGGTCCCCGCACGTGGTCGCGGTGGGCTTCACCATCGACACCGGGTCGGGCCTGGCCCGCGTGATCACCCGGCGGGGTTCGCAGAAGGCACGCAATGCCGCGCGCGGCGGGCGGGCGGCGGTCTCTCACGTCGACCGCGGCCGTTGGTTGACCTTCGAGGGGCAGGCACGGCTCCTCACGGACGAGGCCTCGATCCGCGAGGGCGAGCGCCGATACGGGTTGCGCTACCGCGAGCCGAAGCCCAATCCCGAGCGCGTCGTGGTGGCGATCGAGGTGGACCGCGTCCTGGGTTCCGCCAAGATGTTCACCGGGTACGGCGTGGGCTAGAGGACCCGGAGCCCCCGATCACCGGTGTTCAGGTCGCGCCGGCCGTCCGCGGTCACCGCGACGATGTCCTCGAGACGGGCACCCCATCCGCCCGCCGTGTAGATCCCGGGCTCGACGGAGAACGTCATGCCCTCCGCCAGCACGGTGTCGGCCCCCGGTGCGACGAACGGCGGCTCGTGCAGGCCCAGACCGATCCCGTGTCCGGTGCGGTGGATGAACAACTCCCCGAGCCCCGCCGCCGCGAGGTGTTCGCGGGCCGCGGCGTCGACCTCCCCGATCGCGACGCCCGGCCGCACGGCCTCCCGGGCCAGCCGCTGCGCCTCCTCCAGCACCGCGTACGCCTCGGAGACCCCGGGGTCAGGCGCTCCCATCGAGTACGTGCGGGTGCAGTCCGAGTGGTACCCGCTCTCGAGTGGCCCGCCGATGTCCACCACCACGACGTCGCCCTGCTCGACCACGCGACCGGAGACGCCGTGGTGCGGATCGGCGCCGTTGGGCCCCGAACCGACGATCACGAACTCGGCGTGTGTGAACCCCTCCTGCACGACCGCGGCGGTGATGAGCTCACCCACCTGCGCTTCGGTACGACCCACCTCGAGGAACTCTCCCATCCGTGCGTGGACCGCGTCGATACGACGGGCGGCCTCGGCGAGCTCGTCGACCTCCTTCGGGGTCTTGACGGCCCGCACCTGGTCGATCACCTCCGAGGCCAGGACCACCTCGCCGTCGACACCCATCTGGAGAGGGACGAGATGGAGTGCGGGCAGCGCGGTGGATACGGCGATCCGGCCGGACACCGTGCCCGCCACGAGTGGAACCGCGTCCGTTCCGTCGGCCCAGGGATGGATCTCCGCGCCCACCCGGTCGGCGGCCCGGCGGGTGATGCCGGTGAGTTCGAGGGCCGGGAGCACGAGGAGGGGCGTTCCGTCCCCGACGGGTACGACGAGGGCCGTGAGCCGCTCGTGGGAATCCATGCGTTCGCCGGTGAGGTAGTACATGTCCTCACCCGAGTACACCACCACGTGGTCGATGCCGAGCTCGCGCGCGCGATCGCGAACCGCCGTCAGTCGCCGGGCGTGGATGTCCGAAGGGCCGGTGCTCATTCCCCCACACTAGGTCGTCGGGCATCGAGGGCGCCCGCCATCCGTTCCCGGCAGACCACGGTCACCTCGCCCGCTCACGGGGAGGACTATTCTGACGCCAGGTCGATCCCCGGCCCACACTCGACCCGAGGAGGCGCGGTGTCCCAGGGCCCGCTCATGGTTCTCGACAGCGCCGGCCTGTGGTTCCGCGCGTTCCACTCGGTTCCGGAGAAGATCACCGGACCCGACGGCGCACCGGCCAACGCGGTGCGTGGGTTCTGCGACATGGTGTCGGTGCTGGTCGAGGAGTACTCGCCGACCGGACTGGTGGCGGCCCTGGACCGTGAGTGGCGCCCCGGCTGGCGCGTCGAGCTGTTGCCGTCGTACAAAGCCCACCGTGTCGGTGACGACGGCGGAGAGGACGCGCCCGCCTCACTCCACCCGCAGGTCGGTGCGATACGGGAGATCCTCACCGCAGCGGGCATCACGCAGGCGTCCGCAGCCGACGCGGAAGCCGACGACGTGCTGGCGGAACTGGCCACTCGCGACCGCGAGGTCCTGGTGGTGACCGGCGACCGCGACCTGTTCCAGTTGGCGTCGGCGAGCACCACGGTCGTGTACGTGGGGGCGGGGATGAAGAAGCGTCTCGCGTACACCCCCGAGGTCGTCGCGGAGCGCTTCGATCTTCCCGTCGGCGATGACGCGCGCGTGTACGCGGACTACGCGGTGCTCGTCGGTGACGCCTCCGACGGCCTCCCGGGCGTGTCGGGGATCGGCACCAAGACGGCAGCGTCCCTCTTGCGGAAGTACGGGGACCTTGACGGCATCGTGTCGGCTGCCGAGGACGAGGGGTCGGGTCTCGCCGCCCGGCAGCGGAAGGCGGTTCTCGAGGCCGCCGACTATCTGACCGCCGCCCGTGGGGTGGTCCGGCTGCGGGGACGCGGGTTCGAGCTGGAGTTCGAGGGTGATGTCGACGGCCGGCGAGGGCGTGTGAACCGTGAGCGGCTGGACGCTCTCGGTGAGGAAACGGGCCAGTCGCGTGCGATCGGTCGTCTGGAGAACGCTGCCTCAGTGCTCGACCCGGCCTGAGTGCCGTCGCCAACCCATCACAGGTCCCGCGCCGGGCATCTGCTGCGTCGGTGATCGATA
The DNA here is from genome assembly GCF_014145095.1 of Dietzia sp. SLG310A2-38A2. Taxonomy (GTDB): domain Bacteria; phylum Actinomycetota; class Actinomycetes; order Mycobacteriales; family Mycobacteriaceae; genus Dietzia. The sequence continues at coordinate 3,645 of NZ_JAALDX010000154.1, forward strand.
AGAGCGTTCCGCGCACCCTCTACTCGACCGATGTGTGCGGAACGCTCTTCGCGATGGAGGGATGGCGCGATGGAGGGGTGGCGGGACGGGGTCAGGCCATGTGGTCGAGTACGACCCCGCGACGCAGAGACCCCACGGCCGAGCGAGCCGTCCGCGCGAGATCGGGCTCGGCGACCTGCCCGACCTGGGCCAGGACGTCCACGACGAGCCGGGCCGAGCGAACGAAGTCCCCCGCGGTGAGCTCCACGCCCTCCTGCCACGAGGCGGCGAGGATCGACGAGAGCGCGCCACCCGACACCCAGTGGTGCAGGACCGGTGCGAGCCCCGCGTCGAGATCCGGGGTCGACGGCAGCTGGTGGGCCTTCTCGGTCGCGGCGACGTCGGCGGCGACGAGTTCGGTCTCGGCAAGGGCGGCGCGCAGGAGTTCGTCGGAGGGTTCGCGGACCACCGCGTCACTCCGGGGGTGGGCCACTACGGTGGCGATCACCGCCGCCAGACCCGCCGGGTCGAGTCCGGCCCACACACCGCGCCGGAGACACTCGGCCACGAAGAGGTCCTGCTCGGTGTGCACGCCCGCGAGCAGAAGGCCGGCGTCCGTCGCGCGGATCGCGCCCTCGCGTTCCTCCAGGTAACCCAGGTGTTCGAGCAGACCGACGATCCTCCGGAAACGGCGGGCCAGCGAGTCGGAGTCGGAGTTCACCTCGGCGGTGAGCGCAGCCACGTCCGCTGCCGCGCGGGCCCAGCGTTCGTGGAGACGAGCCAGCTTGTCGATCAGCGGATCCTCGTGGAGAGGATGCTGGCGCACGGCGCGTCGCGCCGCAGCGATGCGCGGGTCCTTGCGGACCGACTTGCCGCCCGCGTTCTTCATCCGACCCCGGGCCTTACCGCGGAGACCCTCCATACGCTGGACCAGTGCCCGCTTGGCCCGCCCGTCGAGCTTTCGTCGGCCCCGGGGCAGATCGACCCTCCCCACCGGGACGGGGGGTGCCGCGAAGTCCTGCTGACGCAGCCAGCCGGTCCAGCCGGTGTCGGTCAGGCACAGCAACGCCGGGTCGGCGGGGATGTCGGTGCGGACCTGCAGCACCGTGGCGACCATCCCGAACCGTTTACGGCCCACGGTGATCACCGAACCCGCGGTCTGCTTGAGCATCGCCGCACGGACGGATTCCAGCCGGTCGTCCCGGGTCGCTTTCTCGGTGGACCTCTCCAATCGGCTCAGGTCCGCTCGGAGCGACATGTACTCGTCGAGCTGCCGGTCCCCGCCGGCGTCCTCCAGGTCCGCCCGGATCCGGTCCCGCTCGTCCGTCCTTCGTTCCACCGCCCGCGACCGGGAGACCAGCGTGCGGTCGGTCTGGAACTGCGCGAACGATCTGCCGATCAGCGAGGTGGCCTCGGCCACGCCGAGTTGCTCCACCAGGTTGACGGCCATGGAGTAGTCGGGGGTGAACGCACTGCGCAGTGGGAATCGCGGGGTGTCCACCAGTGCGGACAGGGCGTCCAGGTCGAGGTCCGGCTGGTCCAGCACCACCGCGGTGCCCTTGGTGTCGATCCCCCGTCTGCCGGCGCGGCCGGTGATCTGCGAGTACTCCGCGGAGGTGAGCATGGCGTGGGTGTCGCCGTTGAACTTGGTGGTCTTCTCCAGAACGACCGCCCGGGCCGGCATGTGGATGCCCAGGGCGAGGGTCTCGGTGGCGAACACGACCTTGATCAGCCCGGCCGAGAACAACTCCTCCACGATGGTCCGGAACAGGGGCAGCATCCCCGCGTGGTGGGCGGCGATGCCACTGACCAGTCCGGCCCTGAAGGCGGTGAAGTCGAGTGCGTCCAGGTCGTGCCGGGGCACCTGTGCGCATGCGGCGTCGACGTGCGAGGCGATCCGCCGGGACTCCTCCCCCGTGGTCAGCCGCAACCGGGCCCGCCGCATCTGCGAGACCGCCCCGTCGCAGCCGGCCCGGGAGAACACGAAGTAGATCGCGGGCAGCAGATGGTCGTCGTCGAGCTTTTCGATGACGTCTTGACGCCGCGCCCATTGCGCCCGGGGCCGGGCCGCGACCCGCTCGTCGTGATACCCGCCGCGGGTGCGTCGTCGTTGGTCGGCCGCGGCGCGGACGGGGATCAGGTCCCCGTCCGTGTAGAGCATGTGCGCGAGCGGAACGGGCCTCAGGTCGGAGAGCACCACGGCGGTGTCCCCCCGGATCTCGCTGATCCAGTCCCCCAGCTCGTCGGTGTTGCTCAGCGTCGCAGACAAGCCCACCAGCCGGACCGCCGGATCGAGGGTCAGGATGATCTCCTCCCACACCACCCCTCGCGACCGGTCCCCGAGGTAGTGGATCTCGTCCATGACCACACAGTCCAGATCGTGCAGGGCGGAGGACCCGGAATAGATCATGTTCCGGAGGACCTCGGTGGTCATCACCACCACCGGGGCGTCGGCGTCGATCGAGTGGTCCCCGGTGAGCAGCCCCACGTTCTCGGGCCCGAACCGGTGGCGGAACTGCCGGAACTTCTGGTTGCTCAGCGCCTTGACCGGCGTGGTGTAGAAGCACCGACCGCCGCCGGACAACGCCCGGTGGGCCGCGTACTCCCCGATGAGGGTCTTGCCCGAGCCGGTGGGCGCCGAGACGAGCAGGTTTCGCCCGTCGTCGAGCGCGGAGAACGACTCAAGTTGGAACGGGTCCGGGTCGAAGCCCTCCGTCTGCAGGAACGACTCGAGCAGGGTGCCCGAATCGTGCGGCTCAGAGCGTGTCGTCATACATCGCCCCGCCCGAGGGCGCCTGGAGGGGCCGTGAACCACCGAGTGGCTCGGGTGCGGACAGCGGGCCGGTGGACCGGACCGTACCGGAGCCGTCGAGGCGCTCTGACGGACCCAGCGGCGACGCGGACTCGTCGTCGACCTCGAGCCACTCCTCGCGGTTCTTGCTCTTGCGCTTGTCGTGGATGCGGGCGAACTGGATGGACAACTCCACCAACACGCACACCGCCCCGGCGAGCGCCAGCATCGAGAACGGGTCCTGCCCCGGCGAGGCGACGGCGGCGAAGACGAAGATCCCCATGATGATCCCGCGGCGGGACCTGGCGAGCACCTCGTACCGGAGAACACCGGCGACGTTGAGCATCGCGATGAGCAAGGGGATCTCGAAGCTCACTCCGAAGATCAGGATCAGCTGGATGAGGAAGGTGAAATACTGGGTACCGGAGAGGGCGGTGGTCTGGACGTTGTCGCCGATGGAGAGCAGGAACTCGAGGGCGAAGACGATGACGATGTAGGCCAGGACCGCCCCGCCGATGAACAGGACGGCGGCGAGGAACGTGAAGGCGATCCCGTAGCGCTTCTCGTTCTTGTGCAGGCCCGGCGTGATGAAGGCCCACAACTGGTAGAGCCAGACCGGGCTCGCCAGCACGATCCCGGCGGTCGCGGCCACCTTGAGTCGCAGCATGAACTGCTCGAAGGGGCCGGTGGCGAGGAGGCGGCACTGGTCCCCCGAGTCACCGAGCTGGAGGCGGGCACCGGGTGGGATGTCGCAGTACGGGCCGGTGAGGATCTCACCCAGCGAGGGGACCCCGAAGAACCCGCTGCCGTACCACCAGAATCCGAAGCCCAGCGTCACCACGATCGCCCCGAGGGCGATGAGCAGCCTCGTGCGCAGCTCGTAGATGTGCTCGATGAGAGGCATCGTGCCGTCGGGGTTCCGAGGCCGGCGCCTGCGCTTGGACAGCAGCCGACCGGCGCCGCCCCTGGGGGTGGCGCCGGTCTTCTCCGGTCCGCTCTGCGTCATCGGTGAGATGGCCCGCTACCGCTGGGCGCCGGTGCCGCCGTCGTACGGAGCAGTGGGATCGAAGTGCTGCTGGGGCTGGCCGGGCTGCTGCGGCTGCTGGCCCTGGGGCTGCTGGTACGGCTGCTGCGGGGCCTGCGGGTAACCCTGTGCCTGGGGCTGCGCCTGCTGGGGATGCGCCTGCGGTTGGACGTACTGCGCCGCATGAGGCTGGCCGGCCTGCGTGAGCGCCTCCGGCTCGGCCGGCTTGTCGTCGTTCTGCATCTCCTTGATCTCCGACTTGAAGATCCGCATCGAGCGGCCGAGACCGCGCGCGGCGTCGGGGAGCTTCTTGGAGCCGAAGAGAAGCAGCACCACCGCGAGGACGATGAGCCAGTGCCAGATGCTCAACGCACCCATGTCAACCTCCGTTTGTGGGACAACACGCCCATGCTAACGCACCCCGCCCGACAGGCGTTGGCGCGGTCCTCGTCTGCGAACGCGGTGACCAGCGGGTTCATCACGATTTCACGTCGACGATATCGAGTTGTCGCCTGCCCGATAGAGCGCAAGTCCCGCCGCGGCCCGGTCGGCGATCTCCGCGGCCAGTCCCGGGTCCGACGGCGTCACGACGTCGGCGTGTCCGAGGAGGAACCTCACCAGCCACGCCCGGTCGTGATAGGCGATCGAGACGTCCAGATCACCGTCCGGGCGCCGGACCACGTCGTGGAATCCGAACTCGTCGAGGAACCACGCCGCCGCCGCGGGGACGACGGCCCGCTCCAGGAGGACGCCTGCCTCGCCGTCGTCCTGGGGTTCCGGTCCGAGCGCCCGGCGCGGACCGACCTCCTCCACCCCGCTCATCCGATCAGTACGGAACGTCCTCCACTGGCCCGCCCCGCGGTCGACGCCGTGGACGTAGGAGTGGCCGTCGGACACGGAGAGTCGCGCGGGATCGACCACACGGGTGGTGGAGGTGTCCGAGCTGGCCGAGTGGTACACGAACCGCAGCGCGAGTCCGTCGTGGACCGCGGTACGCACCACGTCGGCATCCGGGGTGGTGCTCTCCGGACGGGGGGTGTCCTCGCCGCGTCCCCCGGCAGCCGACTCGACACCGGCCGCGGTCCGGAGGGTCTGCAGGAGGTCGCGCAGGGCGGTCTGATCGACCACCTCGGGATGATCGAGGAAGATCGCGAGTCCGGTCTCCAGGGTGACGGCCTCGGCGGCGGTGAGCCGGACGGGCCGGTCGATCCCGGCGGTGAACGTCACCTCGACCAGCTCGGCGTCGTCGAGGTCCTCGGAGGAGAAGGCAAGGTCGATGAGGTCACCCGGGCCGTACCCGGGGAGCCCGCAGGACCACAGCTGCCACAGGGCGTCCCGCAGCTGCTTGTCCGTCATACCGAGGTCCCGCGCGGCGTCGGCCACGGGCACGGCGCCCCGGGTGTGGAAATAGGGGACGACGCTGAGCAGCGTCGCCAGCGGAACGGCGCGTGAGCTCATCGGACGGCCTCCTGCGCCGCGGTGAGGATGGTGACGACGCGGACGCGGAGCTCGGCGGGTCGGAGGGCGACGGCGTCGGCGCCCTGGGATGCGACCATCGACGACAACTCGCCCAGGGGCGAACTCACCTCCAGGTCGGCGCCGGGACGACCGAACCGGACCGCCGGCTCGGCACCGCGGGCCATCGCCCGTAGTTCGGCTGCGTGGCCGTCCGCCGCCCAGACGGTGGCCTCCACCACCGGGTTCAGGCGGGCGATAGCGTCGTCGAGGAGCGCCAGCACCTCGGTCGTCCGCGGGACCGGGACCGTACGTCGGGCCTGGCCCACCCGGACGTCCGAGACGCGCACCAGGCGGAACGTCCGGGGCTCACCGCGGTCGAGGTCGTGTCCGACCACGTACCAGTTGCCGTGCCGGGAACCGGTCCACCACGGCTCGATCCTCCGGGTGCTCGGCTCGGTGGCGCCGGCACGGGTGTGCGAGAACGTGAGGAGTCGGCTCTCCGCGACCGCTTCCGCGACGATCGCGGCGGCCGCGAGTTCGGCCGGATCCTCCACCGACACGGTCGCCCCGGCGTCGTGCACGGGGTCGATCCCCGCGGCGGTGAGCTTGGCCAGAGCACCATCGGCCCGTGCGGCCCGCTCCCCCTCCCGCCAGACCTCGGACGCCACGGCCAACACACCGGCCTGTTCGGGGGTGAGGGTGATCTCCGGGAGCTCGTAACCCCGGGCGGGGATCCGGTACCCGGCCGGGGACCCCGGCGCGAGCGAGGCTCCCTGTTCCAGGGGGACGCCCACGTCGCGGAGTTCCCGCTTGTCCCGCTCGAACATCCTCAGGTAGGCGGCCTCGTTCTCGCAGTCGTCGTATCCCTGGACCATCCTGCGGATCTCCCCCGCGGACAGGTAGGCGCTGGTCGACCGCAGGCAGATGACGAGGTTGACCAGTCGTTGCGACTTGGAGGTGGACACGGGCAGGACGCTATCGCCCGAGCGCGGCGATGAGGTCGTCGACACGCGGGTCCTCCGCCGCGAACGGGTCGGTGAGGGCGACCGTGGGCAGGGTGCCGTCGGCGACCTTCAGATGCACCCAGTCCACGGTGTAGTCCCGACCGGCCCCGGCGGCGGCGGAGATGAAGCGCCCGCGCAGCGCCGCGCGGGTGGTCTCCGGCGCGAAGTGCCGGGCGACCTCGATCTCGGAGTCGTCCACCACCCGGGAGACCAGGCCGCGGCGCTCGAGCACCGAGTGCAGCCCACGTCCCGGTCGGATGTCGTGGTAGGTCAGGTCGATCTGGGCGAGCCTGGGGTGGTCGAGGTCGGCCCCGGTCCTGTCCTGCACCTGTCGGATCAACCGGAGCTTCGCGGCCCAGTCGATGTCCGCGGCGATCGAGTCGTGGTCGCCGGACTCGACCGCGTCGAGGACCCGCTCCCACAGGGCCACGCATTTCTCCACGAGGGGGCGGTCGTCGCGCTCCCACCCGCCGCGCCCGAGGTGGCGGTGGACGGCGGCCAGGAACTCCCGCTGGATCTCCAGGGCGGTCATCGTGGTGCCGTCGGTGAGCCCGACCGGCCGGGTTCCCGTGAGGTCGCGGCTGATCTCCCTGATCGCGCGCACCGGGTGGGCGATCGCCATCGGCCGCAGCTCGACGCCGGCCTCGAGCATCTCCAGCACGAGCCGGGTGCTGGCGATCTTGAGCAGCGTCGTGGTCTCGATCATGTTGGAGTCGCCCACGATCACGTGCATCCGCCTGAACCGGGTCGAGTCCGCGTGCGGCTCGTCACGGGTGTTGATGAGCGGGCGCGAACGGGTGGTGGCGGAGGAGACGCCGTCCCACATGTGTTCGGCACGCTGGGAGAAGCAGTAGGCCGGTCCCTCGTCCTCGGCGACGCCCACCCCGGCCGGGGTCCCGGGCAGGATCTTGCCCGCGCCGCAGATCAGTTGCCGGCTCACCAGGAACGGCAGCAGCGTGGTGGCCATGCTCCTGACCTGGGTCGAGCGGTCCAGCAGGTAGTTCTCGTGGGAACCGTAGGAATTGCCGACCGTGTCGGTGTTGTTCTTGAACAGGTAGACCTTGGCGTCGATCCCCTCGGCCGCGAGCGACTGTTCGGCGTGGACGGCGAGGTCGTCGATGATCCGCTCCCCCGCCCTGTCGTGGGCCACGATCTGCCGCAGGCCGTCGCACTCCGCGGTCGCGTACTCGGGATGGGAACCCACGTCCAGGTAGAGGCGGGACCCGTTCTCGAGGAACACGTTCGAGCTGCGCCAGCGTTCGACGACGGGCCGGAAGAAGTACCGGGCGATCTCGTCGGGCCCGAGCGATCGCGAACCCTCACCACCGACGCTGGTGATCCCGAACTCCGTCTCGATCCCGACGATACGACGGATCATGGCTGTCTACTGCCCGCCCTTCTGGACGTAGGACTTCACGAACTCCTCGGCGTTGGTCTCGAGGATGTCATCGATCTCGTCGAGGAGTGAGTCGGCGGACGAGGTCTGGGCGGTCTTGGCGACCTGCCCGGCCTCGTCGTCCGACTCGCCTGCGCCGCCGGCGTTCTTCTGGATCTGGGACATGGTGTGGAGCTCCTGTGGGTGGGGTGGGCGGGTCGGACTGAGTGGGTCGGACGGGATCCTCAGCGACCCGGCGGACCGTCAGGACTGAGGAAGTCCGGGTGGGCGTCGCAGTGGGCGCGGGTCCCCGTGTACGGGTCGGCCAGGTCCACGTGTCGGTGGTCGCCGCGGGAATCGACGACGACGACGTGATCCCATCCCGCGGCGTGGACGCGGTCGCCGAGCTCGGCCAGGAAGCGACCCCTGGCCCAGGCCCGCGTGGACTCGGGCGGGGTCGTGACCGCGGCCTCCACCTGGTCCTCGGTGAGCATCCTGCGCATGGCACCCTTGCTCACCAGGCGGTTGTAGAGTCCACGCTCCGGATCGATGTCGTGGTACTGGACATCGATGAGAGCCAGTCGCGCGTGGTCCCATCCCAGGGAGTCCCTCGTCCGGAATCCCTCCAGGAGCCGGAGCTTGGCCGGCCAGTCGAGTCGATCAGCGCACGACATCGGGTTCTGCTCGAGCGCGTCGAGGATCTCCCGCCACTCGGCCAGGACCTCGACGGCCCACCCCGGGCGCCCCGTGCCGTCCCCGACCAGCCCAGAGATGCGGTCGAGGATCTCCCGCTGGAGGGCGATCCCCGTGAGCTCCCGGCCGTCGGACAGGGCGACGGTGGCGGTGAGGGTCGGGTCGTGGCTGATGATGTGCACCGCCTCGACGGGATCGACCGGGACCAGGTCGGAGAAGTCCACGCCCGCCTCGATCGCGTCCAACACCAGGCATGTGGTGCCGATCTTGAGGTACGTCGCCAGCTCGGACATGTTCGCGTCGCCGATGATGACGTGCAGGCGCCGCCACGTCTCATCCGGGGCGTGCGGCTCGTCGCGGGTGTTGATGATCCCGCGGCGCAGGGTGGTCTCGAGCCCGGTGAGCACCTCGATGTAGTCGGCGCGCTGGGAGAGCTGGAAGCCCGCCTTCTCACCGGACTGGCCGAGGCCGACGCGTCCGGCGCCACAGAACACCTGCCGGGACAGCAGATGCGGCGCCAGGCTCATCGTCAGGGCGTCGAAGTCGACGTCGCGACGCACGAGGTAGTTCTCGTGGGCGCCGTAGGACGCGCCCTTGCCGTCGACGTTGTTCTTGTAGAGCTTGAGCTCGGCGTTCCCCTCGATGGCGGAGGACTCGCGGCCGGCCCGGTGCATGACCCGCTCCCCCGCCTTGTCCCAGATCACCGCGTCGATCGGCGAGTCGACCTCGGGCGACGAGTACTCGGGGTGCGCGTGGTCGACGTAGAAGCGGGCACCGTTGGTCAGCACCCGGTTGGTCACCCCGAACTCGCTCGGGTCGTAGGCGCGGGCGGAGCCGAGGTCGAAACCCCGGGCGTCGCGGAGGGGTGATTCGGACCCGTAGTCCCAGCGGGTCCCGTCGGTCGCCCCGGAGCCCTCGCCCGGGTCTGTATAGGCCTTGACCACCTGGGTCGAGGTGACCACCGAGCTGAGCAGCGGCTGGCCCACCGCGACTATCCCGAACTCGATCTCCGTCCCGATCACCCGCCCGCGCATGATCTCACCGGACTCCGTCTGAACGGGCGGGGTCACCGGTCGTCCTTCCGGTGCGGGACGGTGACCTCGACCACGCGTTCACCGCGGACGCCCGTCAACCGCGCCCACTCCTGCGGGTTGGAGGTGTTGGGCAGGTCGGTGTTCTCCGCGAACTCCGCATCGACGGCGTCAAGGAAGTCGTCGGTCGTCAGACCCTGCCCGGTGCCGTGCACGATGTCCTTGATCGCGAGTTTCTTGGCCCGGTCCACGATGTTGCGCAGCATCGCCCCGGAGGTCAGGTCCGCGAGGTACAGGGACGACCGGCGGCCCGACGCGTAGACCAGGTGCACGTAGGTCGTGGACTCGTCCCTGGTGTAGAGCCGGTCGACGATGCGCGAGATGAGGCCCCGGACGTGCTCCTCGCCACCCGTCGAACCGACCTCGTCCGGGTCGAAACGAAGGTCGGGGGTGATGTACTTGGCCAGGATGTCGGCCGCGGCGTCGGCGTCCGGCCGGTCGATGCGGATCTTGAGATCGAGTCGCCCCGGGCGCAGGATCGCCGGGTCGATCATGTCCTCCCGGTTGGAGGCACCGATGACGATGACGTTGCGCAGGTCCTCCACACCGTCGATCTCGGCGAGGAGCTGCGGGACGATCGTGGTCTCCATGTCCGAGGAGATGCCCGACCCGCGGGTGCGGAAGATGGAGTCCATCTCGTCGAAGAAGACGATCACCGGGTTGCCCTCGGTCGCCTTCTCCCGCGCCCGCTCGAAGATCGACCGGATGTGCCGCTCGGTCTCGCCCACGTATTTGTTGAGCAGTTCCGGGCCTTTGATGGAGAGGAAATAGGAGTTGGGGTACCGGCCGTCGGAGACGTCCTGTCCCCGCGACTTCGCGGAGGCCAGCGCCAGCGAGTGCGCGACCGCCTTGGCGATCAGGGTCTTGCCGCACCCGGGAGGGCCGTAGAGCAGGACTCCCTTGGGTGGGGAGAGATGGAACTCGCGGTAGAGGTCGTGGTGGATGAAGGGAAGCTCGATGGCGTCGCGGATCTGCTCGATCTGAGGGCCGAGACCGCCGATGTCGGAGTACTCGACCATCGGGATCTCCTCGAGCAGGAGCTCGTCGACCTCAGCCTTGGGAACGACCTCGAACGCCACGCCGGCCTTGGGGTCCACCAGGACCGCGTCGCCCGGGCGCACCGGAGCCGGGTGATCGGCGGTCCGCCCGCCACGCAGGCCGGTCGCCAGGTGGACGACGTGCTCCTCGTCGTTCCCCATCACCACGCGGGCCCGCAGCCCGTCGGCCAGGACGTCCCGGAATACGGCGGTGACGCCGGTGACCGGGAGCCCGGTACAGGCCTCGATGACGGTCATGGCCTCGTTGAGCCGGACCGTCACTCCCGCCGAGAGGGCGGAGGCGTCGACGCCGGGTGCGAGTGTGAGCCGCATCCGTCGACCGGCCGCCATGACCTCCGCGGTATCGGCGTCCGTCGGTTCCTGCAGCACGATCCCGTAGGTGCTCGGCGGCGTGCCGAGGCGTTCGACCTCGCCCTTGAGGGCCTCCAGCTGATCGCGGGAGTCCTTGAGGAGCTCGGCGAGCCTGACGTTGCGGGCGCCGAGGGCGTCGATCTTGACCGACTTCTCGCGGTCCGTACGGGCCCCCTCGTCGACGGCCCTGCGCAGCCGCGCGAGCTCGACCCGGTCCAGCGTCACGCTGTCGCCGCCCCGCTCTTCCGGGGAACGTCCCTCGGTCACCTCGATCACCTGCCCTCCGACTCTCGGACGACACCCTCGTCGTCGTCGCCTCCACCCTATCGCCGGGGTGAGTGGCCGGGTGAGGGGCGGGTGAGTGCGGGTGAGTGCGCGTCCTCAGGCCGGGATCAGTGCTTCCCGGCCCGGCGCCTGGGCTTGAGCGTGGTCACGCCCTCCGCGAGTCGACGGGCGGTGACCAGGAACGCGGTGTGGCCCTGGATACGGTGCTCGGGGCGGACGGCCAGGCCCACGACGTGCCACCCGCGGTTGATCGACTCCCACGCCCGGGGTTCGGTCCAGCACTCCTGGCGCCGGAGCGCCTCCACGACGTCCGACATCTGGGTGGTGGTGGCCACGTACACCACCAGGACACCCCCGGGAACCAGGACCTCGCTCACCGTGGGCAGACAGTCCCACGGGGCGAGCATGTCCAACACCACCCGGTCGACCTGGCCCCCGAGTGCCTCCACGGAGGTCTCGGCCAGGTCCGCGACGCGCAGATCCCAGTTCTCCGGATGCTCGCCGTAGAACGTGCGGACGTTCCGCTCGGCGTGCTCGGCGTGGTCCTCGCGGATCTCGTAGGAGAGCACACGCCCCTCGGGACCCACGGCCCGGAGCAGCGAACAGGTCAGCGCGCCGGAGCCCGCACCGGCCTCGAGCACGCGTGCGCCGGGGAACACGTCGCCCTCGTGGACGATCTGTGCGGCGTCCTTGGGGTAGATCACCTGGGCGCCGCGGGGCATGGACAGGACGTAGTCGGTGAGCAGCGGACGCAACGCCAGGTAGTGGGCCTCTCCGGACGAGGTGACGATCGACCCCTCCGGGGTGCCGATCAGGTCATCGTGCCGGACGGCGCCGTGGTGGGTGAAGAACTCGGCTCCCTCGACCAGGACGACGGTGTACTTGCGTCCCTTGGTGTCGGTGAGCTGGACGCGGTCGCCGATGACGAACGGGCCGGATCGCTGCACAGTGGACCTCCAGGGGACGGCGGCCGGTTGTCCGACCGGTTGTCTACCCTGCCAGGTGTGACGGATCCCCTGGAAATCGGCGGCAGTGGTACCCCGGCCTCCCCGGCCGCTCCGGAGGGCGTGCCCCCTCCCGAGCGCAGGCCCCTGGCGTTGTCGGCCTCGCGTGCGGCGGACTTCCGGCAGTGCCCCCTGCTCTACCGGCTCAAGGCGATCGACAGGATCCCGGAGCCGAAGACCCGCGCCCAGGTCCTGGGCACCGTCGTGCACTCGGTGCTCGAGGACCTGTACGCACTGGAGCAGTCCGAGCGTGCTCCGGAGCGCGCCGCGGAGCTGGTCCCCGCTGCGGTGGAGCACTTCTACGCGGTCGGCGGCGGCGCAGAGGTGGTGCCGCCCACCGACCGGGCGGAGTTCCAGACGGAGGTCGCCGCGCTGGTATCCGCGCTCTACGGAGTCGAGGATCCCCGGCGCTTCTCCCCCGCGGCATGTGAGCAGTACCTCGTCACCTCCACCGCGTCCGGTACCCCGCTCCACGGGTACCTGGACAGAGTGGATGTGGCGCCGACCGGGGAGGTCAGGGTGGTCGACTACAAGACCGGTAAGCCACCACATCCGCGATACCAGAATCAGGCGATGTTCCAGATGCGGTTCTACGCCCTGATGTACCAGCAGATCCACGGGGTGATGCCCGCGCAGCTCAAGCTGATCTACCTCAGGAACGGCAGCTGGCTGACCCTCTCCCCCGATCTCGCCACGCTCGTGGAGACCGAGGCCGAGCTCGACTCGCTGTGGGCGGAGATAGAGCGGGCGGGTGAGGCCGGGATCTTCCCCCCGCGCACCTCCCGGTTGTGTGACTGGTGCAACCACCAGGCGTTGTGCCCGGCGTTCGGGGGTACCCCGCCGGAGTACCCGGGATGGCCGGGGCGCCGCGTGATACCTCTCGATCCTGACACACCCGAGGCGGGACACGCCGGACCGAGGAGCACACGATGACGGAGGCCTACTTCGAGCCGTTGGGCACGGATGACGGCTGGGAGGTGTTCCGGGCGACCCCGCACACGGTGAGCGCCTGGGGCCCGGATCTGCAGCACGGGTCACCGCCCTCGGCCGTCCTCACCCGCGCCATGGATCGCCTCGAGCGGACCGAGACGACGAGAATCGCCCGCGTCACGGTGGACCTGCTGGGCCCGGTGCCGTTGGGTGAGGTCCGCACCCGGGCCCGCGTCGTCCGTCCCGGTCGCCGGATCCAGCTACTGGAGGCGGAACTGGAAGCGAGGGGCCGGATCGTCGCCCGGGCGAGCGCCTGGCGGATGGCCGTGGGCGACACCGCCGAGGTCGAGCAGTCGGCCGACCGTCCGCGCGAGCTCCCGGACGTGGATCGCGACAGCGGTTTCTTCGACCGGTGGACCAGCGGCTACATCGATTCGCTGGAGATCCGCGGTGCGGACGATGGGGTCGTCTGGGTCCGCCCCACGCTCCCCCTGGTCTCCGGGGAGGAGATGACGCCGGCGGAACGGGTCATGTCGGTGGCCGACATCGCGAACGGCGTCGGGGCCGTTCTCGAACCCGACGAGTGGCGGTTCCTCAACACGGACCTCATCACACACCTGCACCGGCGGCCCGTCGGCGAGTGGATCGGGGTCACGGCGGACGCCTCGATCGGCCCCGACGGCGTCGGGGCCACGTCCGGGACCCTGTACGACGAGGTGGGTGCCATCGGGCACACGCTCCAGGCTCTGCTCGTCGAGCGGGCCTGAGCCGATCGTGCGACGAGGCGTGCCGCACGCCACCGCACCGCCCTACCGGGACCGCGGGACCTCACCCCATGCGGCAGGACCGGATGTCCGTGGCGATGACCGCCTTGGCGCCGGCCGCGACCAGCTCGTCCATGATCGAGTTGACCTTCTTACGCGGCACCATCGACCGCACCGCCACCCAGGCCGGGTCGGCCATCGGGGAGACGGTGGGTGACTCGATGCCGGGGGTGATGGCCGAGACCGACTCCAGGAGCTCCTTGGGGCAGTCGTAGTCCAGCATCATGTACTGCTGGGCAAACACGACGCCCTGAAGCCGGGCCCGCATCTGGGCCATCGCCGGGGTCGTCTGGTCGCCGGCGCGGGAGATCAGCACACCCATCGAGTCACACAGGACGTCCCCGAACGCCTCCAACCCGTGCACCTTGAGCGTCCGACCCGAGCCCACCACGTCGGCGATGCAGTCCGCCACCCCGAGCTGGATGGAGATCTCCACCGCGCCGTCCAGCCGGATGACCTCCGCCTCGATCCCTCGCTGCTCGAGGTCGCGGCGGACGATGTTCGGGTACGACGTCGCGATGCGTGCTCCCGCGAGGCGGTCCGTGGTCCACCCGGCACCGGACGGCCCGGCGTAGCGGAAGGTCGAGTGTCCGAATCCCAGGTCGAGGAGCTCGTCCACCTCGGCCATGGAGTCCATACTCAGGTCCCTGCCGGTGATCCCCAGCTCGAGACGTCCCGAGCCCACGTAGACGGCGATGTCCTTGGGCCGCAGGAAGAAGAACTCGACGTCGTTCTCACGGTCGATCAGCGTGAGGTCCTTGCTGCCCTCAGTACGCCGGCGGTACCCCGCCTCGGACAGCATCTCGGAGGCGGACTCGGACAGGGCGCCCTTGTTGGGCACTGCGACACGCAGCATGATGGCGGCTCCAGGATTCGGTGCGGGAGGGGTGGACGGGGTGGCGGTCAGAGATGCCGGTAGACGTCCTCGAGACCGAGTCCGCGCTTGAGCATCATGACCTGGGTCCAGTAGAGGAGCTGCGAGATCTCCTCGGCCAGCTCCTCGTCCGACTGGTACTCGGCGGCGATCCACACCTCGCCCGCCTCTTCGTTGACCTTCTTGCCGAGATGGTGCACGCCCTTGTCGAAGGCGGCGACGGTGCCGGAGCCCTCGGGTCGCGCGGCGATGCGCTCGGACAGCTCGGCGAACAGGGAGTCGAAGGTCTTCACGCGCCCGATTGTCCCACAACCGCACCCGCGGGCGCGCCCGAGGTGAGGGCGACGAGACCGGACGCGCTCACGCCCGTGAGGCTCGGGTGGGTGTGCGCCCCGGCCACGTCCGGCTGTCCGTCGGTCGACGGAACGTAGAGGACCCGGCACCCCGCGGCGACCGCCGCGGTGGCCCCGGTGACGGAGTCCTCGACCGCCACGGCGGTGGTCACCTGGACCCCGAGTCGCGAACAGGCCAGCAGGTAGGGGTCGGGGGCAGGCTTGGGGTCGGCCACCATGCACCCCGTCACCACCACATCGAACCGCGAACGGTCGATGAACTCCAGCGGCACCGCCGCGACGTCTGCGGTCGTGTTGGTCACCAGGGCGACCGGGGCGTTCGTCGAGGCGAGGTCCTCCAACAACTCCTCGGCCCCCGGCCGCCACCGCATATCGGACCGCATCAGCTCGGTGACCCGTGAGTTGAGCCGGAGGGCCAGTCGATCGAACTCGGCGCCCTCGATGGTCCGCCCTGTGTACTCACCCAGGATCGCGAAGAACCCGGGAAGCGAGTTTCCCAGGGTCCGCTCGCGGGTCGCCTCGTCGAGGGGCCGGCCCAGGTACTCCGCGAGCTCGTATACGGCGATGTCCCACAGTCGCTCGGTGTCGACGAGCGTGCCGTCCATGTCGAGACACACGGCGGCGGGGACACGGTCGTACGAGATGCTGGTCACGGCCTACTGTCTACCCGACATGGGGTCACCGGGGGTGCCGTGACCGGCCCCGTTGGCCACCCCGCCGACCGCCGTTCAGTGGCAGGA